>JBBIIW010000071.1:0-9749 GCA_037446305.1 Candidatus Rokuibacteriota bacterium | reverse complement strand
CCTACGACCTGCCCTTCATCTTCGCGGCGCTGGTGCCCGTGCTGCTGGCCGGCTCGATGCAGCTGTCCGCCATCGTCGGCGCCCAGGCGGGGCTGCTGGGCTGGTTCGTCTTCTACCCCGTCATCGGGCAGCTGGCGTTCCTGGCCTTCCTCGTCGCCACCCTGGCCGCCGAGAACCGGGTGCCCTTCGACATCCTGGAGGCCGAGTCGGAGCTGGTGGCCGGCTTCCGGGTGGAGTACAGCGGGATGAAGTTCGCGCTCATCCAGCTGGGCGAGTACGCCCACATGCTGGGGACCTCGTTCCTGGGCGCGCTGCTGTTCCTTGGCGGCTGGCTGGGCCCCGGCCCGGCCTGGCTGGGGCCGATCTGGTTCCTGCTCAAGGCGGTCTTCGTGTTCCTGCTGGTCACCTGGGTGCGCTGGAGCTTCGTCCGCATCCGCGTGGACCAGATCCTCGGGATCTCCTGGAAGCTGCTGCTGCCCGCCACCGTGGTGCTGCTCCTGGTCACGGGCTTCGTCGTGGCCAGCGGAGAGGGCCGTGGCCTCTGACGGCCTGACCGTCCGCACCGGTCATCCCGCCCCGGCCGACGGGGGGCCCGGCTTCTGGAGCGAGCTGGGCCTGCTCGCGCGCGCCGTCGCCCGGGCCATGGGCGTGACGCTCCGGAACCTGTTCCGCCGTCCGGTCACCGTCATGTACCCCGACCGGCCCCGGGCCTACCCGGACCGCTTCCGGGGCGTGCTGGCGCTGACCTACGACCCGGAGACGGGCGAGGAGAACTGCATCGGCTGCCGGCTGTGCGAGTACATCTGCCCGCCCCAGGTCATCCGGGTCGAGATGCTCAAGGGCGAGAAGCGCAACTACGCCCGGAGCTTCACGCTCGAGCTGTACGCGTGCGAGTTCTGCGAGCTGTGCGTGCAGGTGTGCCCCACCGACGCCATCGTCATGCTCAAGACCTTCGACCTGGCCACCCGGGACCGCCGCGAGCTCCTGCTGGACAAGGACCGGCTGCACGCCCTGGGGCTCCAGCACGAAGCCTCCTGGGCCACCGGCAACCGCCTCCGGGACATGCAGGCGCCGCCCCGGGCGGCGCGCCCGGAGGGCAAGGAGGGCAAGGCCCAGCCGAAGGAGCCGGCCGAGTGACGGGGGCCACGCTGGCCTTCGTCGTGGTGGCCGCCGCCCTGGTGACGGCGAGCCTCGGCGTCGTGCTGACCCGCAACCTGTTCCACGCCGTGCTGTACCTGGCCGGGGCCCTGGTGGCGACGGCCGTCGTGTTCCTGCTCCTGGAGAGCCCCTTCCTCTTCGCCGTGCAGCTCCTGCTCTACGCCGGGGGCGTGGTGACGATCCTGGTGTTCGCCATCATGCTCACCGAGCGCCTGGTGGGGGAGCGCATCACGCAGACCAGCCGCTTCCTGCTGAACGGCGCGGTGGTGGCGGCGGCCGTCTTCGTGGGTCTGGCCGGCTTCATCGCCCGCGCCCGGCAGCCGGCGCCGGCCGTGACGCCGGCGGAGGACCAGGTGGCCGGGCTGGCCCGGGCCCTGGTCGGGCCGTTCGCGGCGTCCTTCGAGCTCCTGGCCGTGCTCCTGGTGGCCGCCCTCCTGGGCGCCATCTACCTGGCCCGGACCGAGGACTAGGACCAGGTGACCGGCCCCGGGCTGCAGGCCTACCTGATCCTGGCCGCGCTGGTCTTCGCCATCGGCCTCTTCGGCATCCTCACCCGCCGCAACGCCATCGGGATCCTGCTCGGCATCGAGCTGATGCTCAACGCCGTGAACATCAACCTGGTCGCGTTCGCCCGCTTCCACGCCGACCTGGCCGGCCTCGTCTTCACGCTGTTCACCATCGCCATCACCGTCATCGAGGTCGGCGTGGGCCTGGCCATCGTGATCGCCGTCTTCCGCGTGCGGAAGACGGTGGACGCCGACCACCTGACGCTGCTGCGAGGCTGAGGGTGGCCATCGCCGCCGCGCTGCTCACGCTCGGGCTGCCGTTCGCAGCCTTCCTGCTCCTGGCCCTGGTGCCGCGCCTGCGCCGGTCGGGCCCGCCGGCGGGCTGGGTCTCCATCGGCGCCATCGGCGCCGCCTTCCTGGTCGCCGCCGCGGCCTGGCTGGCGGAGGCCGGCGGCGCGGGCGTCTGGGGCTGGATCCCCGGCGCCGGCGGCCCCCTGGTGACGGTCGGCGTGCTCCTGGACGACCTGAGCCGGGCCATGGTCCTGCTGGTCACCCTCGTCTCGCTGCTGGTGCAGGTGTACTCGCTGGCCTACCTGCACGACGAGCCGCGGCCGGCCCTGGGCCGCTACTACGCCTACCACGCCCTGTTCGCCTTCTCGATGCTCGGCCTGGTGCTGGCGCCCACGTTCGTGCAGATGTTCATCTTCTGGGAGCTGGTCGGCCTCTGCTCCTACCTGCTCATCGGCTTCTGGTACGACCGCCCCTCGGCCGCCCAGGCGGCGGTGAAGGCGTTCTGGGTCACCCGGCTCGGCGACGTCGGCTTCATCATCGGCATCGTCTGGCTGTGGGCGGCGGCCGGCACCTTCGAGTTCACGGCCCTCTTCGCGGAGGCCGCCGCCGGGCAGATCCCGGCCGCCGGGCTGGCCCTGACGATGGTCCTGATCTACCTGGGCGCGGTCGGCAAGTCCGCCCAGTTCCCGCTGCACGTGTGGCTGCCGGACGCCATGGAAGGCCCCACGCCGGTCTCGGCCCTCATCCACGCCGCCACCATGGTCACCGCCGGCGTCTTCATGGTGACGCGGACCATGCCGCTCTTCGCGCTGGTCCCCGACGTGCTCACGCTCATCGCCTGGGTGGGCGCCCTCACCGCCCTGCTCGCGGCGACGATGGCGTGCGTGGAAGGGGACATCAAGCGCGTGCTCGCCTATTCCACCATCTCGCAGCTGGGGTACATGATGGCGGCGGCCGGCGCCGGCGCGGCGGCGGCCGGCTTCTTCCACCTGGGCACCCACGGCGTCTTCAAGGCCCTGCTGTTCCTCGGGGCCGGCGCCGTCATCCACGCCGCCGGCACCAACGACGTCTTCCGCATGGGCGGGCTGTTCCGGGCGATGCCGCAGACCGGCATCGTCTTCCTGATCGGGACGCTGGCCCTGGCCGGCGTCTGGCCGCTGGCGGGCTTCTTCTCCAAGGAGGCGGTCCTGGCCGGCGTCCTGCACGGGCAGCTGACCGGGCCCTTCGTGCTGCTGGCCCTCACCGCGTTCCTGACCGCCTTCTACATGTTCCGGGTCGTCTTCATCGCCTTCTTCGGCCGGCCCCACGACCCGCATGCTCACCTGCACGACCCGCCGCGCCTGATGGCGGGGCCGCTCTGGGTGCTGGCCGGGCTGACGGTGGGCCTGGGCCTGTGGTTCACGGTCCAGCCGCCGGCGGGCGAGCACGGACCCGGCTGGCTGGCGCCGCTGTCGCTGGGGCTGGCCGCGGCCGGGATCGTCCTGGCCTGGGCGACCTACCAGGCGCGGGTGGTCAGCGCGGACCTGCTGGCCACGCTGCTGGCGCCGCTCGACGTCGCGGCCCGCCGCCGCTACGGGCTCGACGCCCTCTACGCGCTGCTCTACCGGGGCGCGATGCTCGGCTGCTCGCGGGTGATCGGCTGGCTGGACCGCTACGTCGTGGACGGGGTGGTCAACATGGCCAGCGCCTGGTCGCTCCGGGCGGGCGATCTCCTGCGCCGCATCCAGACGGGCGTGCCCCAGGACTACGTCTACGGGGTGGCCTTCGGCGTGCTGGTGCTCCTGGTCTGGGCCCAGTGGGGGAGCCGGTGAGCGTCCCGGTCCTGTCGGTCATCACCTGGGCGCCCTTCATCGGCGCCCTCCTGATCATGTTCACGGCCCGCCATCGCCCGCTGGCGGTCCGCCTGATCGCGGCCGTCACCACCGGCCTCTCCACCGTGCTGTCGCTCTGGATCTACCTGGCCTACGACCGGGAGGCGGCCGGGTTCCAGTTCCACGAGAAGGTGGTCCTGGTGCCGCCGCTGGGCGTCGCCTACGAGCTGGGCGTGGACGGCATGAGCCTGCTCCTGGTGCTGCTCACCGCCATCATCATCTTCACCGGCGTCTTCGCCTCCTGGACGGTGACGGTGCGGAGCCAGGAGTTCTACGCCCTGCTGCTGGCCCTGGTCACGGGCGTCTTCGGCGTGTTCGTCTCGCTCGACCTCTTCGTGTTCTTCCTGTTCTACGAGCTGGCCGTGCTGCCGATGTACCTGCTCATCGGCATCTGGGGGTCGAGCGGCCAGGTGCGCCCGCGGGGGATCTTCGCCTGGGCCTTCCGGGAGACGGGGGTCGGCAGCAAGGAGTACGCGGCGATGAAGCTGACCCTGTACCTGCTGTTCGGGTCGGCCTTCATCCTGGTCGGCATCTTCGCCCTCTACGTCTTCGCCGGCACGGGGTCCTTCTCGTTCCTGGAGCTGCAGGCGGCGGCCTTCGATCCCGGCGTCCAGTGGTGGGTCTTCCTGGCCTTCTACGTCGGCTTCGGCATCCTGGCCGGCATCTGGCCGCTGCACACCTGGTCGCCGGACGGGCACGCCTCGGCCCCCACGGCCGTGTCCATGCTGCACGCCGGCGTGCTGATGAAGCTCGGCGCCTACGGCGTGGTGCGGCTGGGCATGGGCCTGCTCCCCGAGGGCGCCGGCGCCCTGGCCTGGCTGGTCGGCACCATCGCCTGCATCAACATCGTGTACGGGGCGCTGTCGGCCATGGCCCAGACCGACCTCAAGTACGTCATCGCCTACTCCTCGGTCTCCCACATGGGCATCGTCATGCTGGGCGCGGCGACGCTGACGGAGGCCGGCCTCAACGGCTCGGTGTTCCAGATGTTCGCCCACGGCGTGATGACCGGCCTGTTCTTCGCCCTGGTGGGGCTCGTGTACGAGAAGGCGCACTCGCGCGAGATCGGGAAGATGGGCGGCTTCGGGCACGCCATGCCCGGCATCGCCGTCGCCTTCACCGTCGGCGGTCTCTCCTCGCTGGGGCTGCCGGCCACGGCCGGCTTCGTGGCCGAGCTGCTGACCTTCATGGGCGCCTGGCGCTCGGCCCATCCGTGGTGGCTGTTCCCGGCGGTGGCCGGCACCTTCCTCACCGCCGTGTACGTCCTGCGGGTGGCCAAGCAGATCTTCTGGGGACCGCCCTCGCCCCACTTCGAGCACCTGGACGACGCGCGGGGTCCGGAGTGGGTGGCGCTGGTGGTCCTGGTCGGCGTCATCGTGGTCTTCGGGATGATGCCGGGCCTGGCCATCGGCCCGGTGGGCACCGCGACCATGCCCCTCCTGACGCGGATCGTGGCCCCATGACCGCCTTCACGCTCGAGATCGGCCTGGCCGTCCTGGTCCTGCTGGTGTTCGGCGCCACGCTCCTCGCCCGTGGCGACGACCGCCGCTGGATCGGCTGGCTGGCCGGGCTCGGGGTGCTGATCCTCACCGTGGTCGCCATGCTGCTGCCCGCCGCCGGCGCGCAGCTGGGGGGCGCCTTCGTCCAGGACGGCCTGGCCCTGTTCGCCAAGCGGCTGTTCCTGGCCGCGACGTTCATCGGCATCCTGGGCGGGCTGGCCCTGCCCGGCCGCCCCTTCCTCCGCCGGACCGGCGAGTACCACCTGCTCCTGCTGACGTCGCTGCTGGGCATGCTGGTGCTGGTCTCGGCCCGGGACCTGATCCTCCTCTTCGTGGCCTTCGAGCTGATGTCCATCCCCCTCTACGTGCTGGCGGGCTTCGCCAAGCGGGAAGGGGAGGCGGTCGAGGCCGCGCTCAAGTTCTTCCTGGTCGGCAGCGTCTCCTCCGCCGTGATGGCCTACGGCCTGTCCTTGGTCTACGGGGCGGCCCGGTCCACGAGCCTGGCCGAGGTGGCCGGCGCCCTGGCGGCGGGCGATCCCCTGCTGCGGCTGGGGCTTCTGGCCGTGTTCGCCGGCTTCGGCTTCAAGATCGCCGCCTTCCCCTTCCACATGTGGGTGCCCGACACGTACGAGGCGGCAGCGACGCCGTTCGTGGCCTGGCTGAGCGTGGCCCCCAAGGCGGCGGGCTTCGTGGCCATCTTCCGCGTCTATTACGAGGGCATGGGCTCGAGCGTCGGGCTCTGGGTGCCGGTGGCGGCGGGGCTGGCCGCCGTGACCATCGTGGCCGGCAACCTGATGGCGCTGCCCCAGCAGAACGCCAAGCGCCTCCTGGCCTACTCCGGCATCGCGCACATCGGCTACATGCTGATGGGGCTGGCGGCCGGGTCGGCCTCGGGCACGGCGATGGTCCTCTTCTACCTGGTCGCCTACGTGTTCGGGAACATGGGGGCGTTCCTGGTCGTGGAGGCCGTGGCCCGGGCGGAGGGCTCCGAGAGCGTGGCCGCCTTCCGCGGGCTCGCCCAGCGCTCGCCCCTGCTGGCCCTGGCCATGCTGCTGTTCCTGCTCTCGCTGGGCGGCATCCCCTTCGTGGCCGGCTTCTGGGCCAAGCTCTACGTGTTCTGGGCGGCGGCCACTGCGGGACTCTACTGGCTCGTCCTGGTGGGCGCCGTGCTCACGGTGGTGGCGCTCTTCTACTACCTGATCGTCGCCAAGCGGATGTACATCGAGGCGCCGCCGGCCACCGGCGCCCTGTCCCTCGAGCCGATGCTGGCGCTCTCGGTCATCCTGTGCGTGGCGGGCGTCGTCCTGCTCGGGGTCTACCCCCGGCCGCTGGTCATGGCGGCCATGAAGGTCGCGGCGCCGCTGTTCTGACCCCTTCGCCGTGGGGCTTGACGAGGACGCGGTGCGTCAGTAGGGTTGTACCAACCAGTCGGTACAGACCATGACCACGGTGGGCGCACGGACCAGAGAAGGGCGGAACACGCGAGACGCCATCATCGAGGTGGCCCGGCGCTTGATGCAGGTCAAGGGCTACCAGGCGACCTCCCTGGACGACGTCCTGGGCGAGAGCGGGGTCGGCAAGGGCAGCTTCTACCACTACTTCAAGAGCAAGGAAGACCTGGGCTACGCCATCCTCGACGAGATCGTCGCCTCCTTCCTCGGCCGCACCGTCGAGCCCTGCTTCGCGGACCCGGAGGGCGATCCGATGGCGCAGATCCGCTGCTTCCTCGACCGGGTGGTGGAGGTGCAGCGCGAGAGCGGCTGCCTGGGCTGTCCCCTCGGCACGCTGGCCTCGGAGCTCTCGGACGTGCACGAGGGGTTCCGGGCGCGCCTGGCCGGCATCTTCTCGACCTGGCGGCAGCGCATCACGCTGGCGCTGGAGGCGGCGCGGCAGCGGGGGCGGGTGGGGCCCGAGTGCCGGGCGGAGATCGTCGCGCAGTTCGTCGTGGCCGCCCTGGAGGGCGGGATCCTGATGAGCAAGGTCAGCAAGGACATCGCGGTGCTGGAACGGTGCGTCGAGGAGCTGAAGCGGTATCTCGCGCTCCAGGCGCCGGTGCGGGCATGAGCGTGGCCTCGCCGATGCGACGCGACGTCGACGCCGAACTCGTGCAGGCGCTGCGGCGGGAGGAGCCCGGCGCCGTGGACCAGCTCGTGGAGCGCTACGCGGACCGCGTCTACCGGCTGGCCCTCAGGATCACCGGATCCAGCGAGGACGCCGAGGAGGTCACCCAGGACGCGCTGTGGACGGCCGGGCGCAAGATCCACACCTTCAAGGGCGACTCGGCGTTCGGGAGCTGGCTCTACCGCATCACGGCCAACGCGGCCTACATGAAGCTGCGCGCGCGGCGCGGCAAGGAGCGGGAGATCGCGCTGGACGACGTCCTGCCCTCGCTGGACGGCGCCGGCGTCCACTTCGAGCCCCTGGACGACTGGTCACAGCGGGTGGACGAGCACGCGCTCACCGCGGAGCTGCGGCAGGTGCTGGAGTCGGCGATCGACGCCCTGCCGCCGGACTACCGGACCGCGCTCGTGCTGCACGACATCGAGGGCATGTCCAACCCCGAGATCGCCGAGACCCTGGGGATCAGCCTGCCGGCCGTCAAGTCGCGAGTCCACCGCTCCCGGCTCTTCCTGCGCAAGCGCCTGGCCGACTACCTGAACCCGGCCGCCTGACGGGGCCGCCGGCGCGGGAGGGTTGACGGAGCGCGGGGCCGTGTGGTCAGATAAGCGCTTGCCGCCATTACATTCGAGGAAGGTCTGAGGGGTCATGGAAGCGGTCATCGCGACCGGAGGCAAGCAGTACCGCGTGGCGCCGGGGCAGGTCATCGCCGTCGAGAAGCTGGCCGGCGACCGGGGGGCCACGGTGGAGTTCACCTCGGTGCTCATGGTCGCGCGCGACGGCGAGGTCCTCGCCACGCCCGACCGGCTCCGCTCGGCGCGCGTGTCGGCCGAGGTGGTCGGGCAGGGGCGCGCGTGCAAGATCGAGGTGGTGAAGTTCAAGCGGCGCAAGAACTACCGGCGGCGTCAGGGCCACCGGCAGGCCATGACCCGGGTACGGATCACCAGGATCGAGGTCTAGGACGCATGGCCCACAAGAAAGGCGTCGGCAGCTCCCGCAACGGTCGGGACTCCAATCCCCAGATGCTGGGTGTCAAGCGCTTCGCCGGGCAGGTCGTCACCGGCGGCAGCATCCTCGTCCGCCAGCGGGGCACCCGGTTCCGTCCCGGCCTGAACGTCGGGCGCGGCTCCGACGACACGCTCTACGCGAAGGTCTCCGGCGTCGTGCAGTTCGAGCGGCGCGGCGACGCGCGCTACGTGAGCGTCGTCACCCCCGCGTCCTGAGCGTCGCCCCGGCACCCGCCGGCCCGCGTCCGGCCGTCACCGTGTTCGTCGACGAGATCGAGATCTTCGTCCAGGGCGGCGCCGGCGGCGCGGGCTGCGTGAGCTTCCGCCGCGAGAAGTACGTCCCGCACGGCGGGCCCGACGGCGGGGACGGCGGCGACGGCGGCAGCGTGTACCTCGAGGCCGACCCGAGGCTGACCACCCTCCTCGACTACCACTACCAGCGCCACTACCAGGCCGAGCGCGGCCAGCACGGCCGCGGCGCCAACCGCCACGGCGCCAGCGGAGCCGACCTCGTGCTGCGGGTGCCGGTGGGCACCGTGGTGACGGACCGGGACACGGGGGAGCTCCTGGCCGACCTGGCCGCTCCCGGCCAGCGGGTGCTGGCCGTGCGGGGCGCCCGCGGCGGCCGCGGCAACGCCCGCTTCGTGTCGCCCACCAACCGGGCCCCGCGCCAGGCCGATCTCGGCCAGCCGGGGCCGAGCCGCTGGCTGCGGCTGGAGCTGAAGCTCCTGGCCGACGTGGGGGTCATCGGGTTTCCCAACGCCGGCAAGTCGACGCTGGTGGCCCGCGTCAGCGCCGCCCGGCCGAAGATCGCCGACTACCCGTTCACCACCCTGGCGCCGACCCTGGGCCTCGTCCGCGTGGACGGCGACCGCAGCTTCGTGATCGCCGACCTGCCGGGGCTCATTCCCGGGGCCGCGGAGGGCAAGGGGCTCGGGCACCAGTTCCTGCGGCACACCGAGCGCACGCGGCTGCTGCTGCACGTCCTGGACCTCGATCCCCACAGCGGGCGCGATCCGCTCGACGACCTCCGGGTGATCAACGAGGAGCTGGCCCGCTACTCGGAGGCGCTGGCCGCCCGGCCCCAGATCCTGGTGCCCAACAAGATCGACCTGCCGGACACGGCCGGCCGGCGCCAGGCGGTGGAGCGCTATGCGGCGTCACGGGGACTGGCCGTCGCGCCGATCTCCGCGGTGACGGGGGCGGGCGTCCCGGAGCTGCTGCGGATGGTGGCGGCCGCACTGGAGGGGGCCGGATGGGTGCGCGCCGCCAGCTAGACCCCGCGCGCGCCCGGCGGCT
>JBBIIW010000070.1:0-9884 GCA_037446305.1 Candidatus Rokuibacteriota bacterium | reverse complement strand
CCGCCGGCGGGCCCCCGGCCGGCCGGGAGCGGTCAGAACAGGTCCCACCACTCGCCGCGGGCCGCCATCGCCGTCCCCGTCTCCTCCAGGATCAGCCGCCCGGTCCGCATGATGTAGACGCGGTCGGCGATCGGCAGCGCCTGGCGCACGTTCTGCTCGACCAGCAGCACCGTCACCCGCTCCTGCCGCACGATGCGCTCGATCGTGGCCATGATCCGCTCGACGAGCCGCGGGGCCAGGCCGAGCGAGGGCTCGTCGAGCAGGAGCAGCCGCGGCGCCATCATGAGGGCCATGCCGAGACTCAGCATCCGCTGCTCGCCGCCGGAGAGGGTGCCGGCGCGCTGGCGCCGCCGCTCGGCCAGGACCGGGAGCAGCTCGAGCACCTTCCGCCGCCGCTCCTGGGCCACCCGCGGGTCGGGCACGCTGAAGGCGCCCAGGTCGAGGTTCTCGGCCACCGAGAGGTCGGCGAACACGAAGCGTTCCTGCGGCACCAGCGCCAGGCCCCGCCGCACGCGCTCGGCGCTCGACGCCCGCTCGACGGGCTGGCCATCCAGGACGACGCGGCCGCGCCAGGCGGGCAGCAGGCCGGACACCGCCTTGAGCGTGGTGGTCTTGCCGGCCCCGTTGTGCCCCATGAGGCAGACCACCTCCCCCGCCCGCACCTCGAGCGACACCCCGAAGACCACCGGCTTGGCGCCGTACCCGGTGTCGAGCCCCTCCACCCGGAGGAGCGGCGCGCTGCCGGCGCCCGGCCCGCTCACGGCCGCCACTTGCCGAAGTAGATCTCGGCCAGCCGCGGGTCGGCCATCAGCGCGGCCGGGGTGCCCTCGGCGACGATCCGCCCGGCCTCCATGAAGTAGGCGTGGTCGGCCACGGCGGTGACGGCCTCCAGGTTGTGCTCGACCAGGCACACGGTGCGGCCGGCCTCCGCGCATTGCCGGATCAGCTCCAGCATGCGCCGCACCCAGTGGGCGTCCACCCCGGAGGCCGGCTCGTCGAGCAGGAGCACCTCGGCCTCCGTGGCCAGCAGCCGGGCCAGTGCCACCAGCTTCTGCTCGCCGAAGCTCAGCGCGCCGGCCACCTCGCCGGCGCGGTGGGCCAGGCCGACGAAGGCCAGGTAGCGCAGCGCCTTGTCGCGGTTCGCGCGCTCGGCCCGCGCCACCCGCCGCGGCGCGAAGAAGAGCGCCGCCAGCCGCTCGCCCGGCTGGTCGGGGATGGCCACCATGACGTTGTCGAGCACGGTCATGCGCTCGAACAGCCGCACGTCCTGGAAGGAGCGCGCCAGGCCGGCCCGCACCGCCCGCCAGGGCGCCAGGCGGGTGATGTCGCGGCCGGCGAGGCTCACGCGGCCGCTCTCGGGCGGCAGGAACCCCGTGAGCAGGTTGAAGACCGTCGTCTTGCCGGCGCCGTTGGGGCCGACCAGCGCGGTGATCCGGCCTCGCGGCAGCGCCAGCGAGAGGTCCTGGGCGGCCCGGATGCCGCCGAAGTGCTTGCCGAGCCCCTGCGCCACCAGCGCCGGCGTCCCGTCGCCCCGGGACCCGGCCCGGGCCACCACCGCCGCTCCCGCCGGCTCGGCGGGCACGACAACCCGCCGCCGGCCGAGCCGCGAGTGCTCGGGGAGGAGCCCCTCGGGCCGGAACCGCATGAACAGCACCAGGAGGCCGCCGAAGATCAGGTTGCGCACGGCGTCCACGATGTCCTGGCGCGCCTCCAGGAAGCGCAGCACCTCGGGCAGCCCCACGAACAGCACGGCGCCGACCAGGGTGCCGAGCAGGTTGGCGGTGCCGCCCAGCACCACCAGCGCCACCAGGAAGATCGAGCGGTCGAGCGTGAAGCTGAAGGGGTTGATGAAGGCCTGGTAGTGCGCGAAGAGCGCGCTGGCGATCCCGGCCAGGCCGCCGGAGATGGCGAAGACGGCGACCTTGTAGCGCAGCACGCTCTTGCCGATGGCCAGCGTGGCGCGCTCGTCGTCGCGCAGGGCCTTGAGCACGCGCCCGAAGGGGCTCTCGCCGATGCGCCAGCCGATCGCGAAGGCGACCGCGGCGGCCAGCGCGATGAGCGGCAGGAACTGGGCCGGCGTCGTCAGCGCCGCCCCCAGCACGCGCGGTCGCGGGATGCCGGAGATGCCCGTGCGGCCCGCCGTCAGGTCCGTCCACGAGAGCATCAGGCCGTAGATCACCATCTGGAAGGCGAGCGTCAGCAGGATCAGGTACTCGCCGTGCACGCGCAGGGCGGGGAACGTGACCAGGGCCGCCGCCGTCGTCGTCACCGCCACCGCGACCAGCACCGTGAGCGGGAACGGCACCCCCAGGTCGCGGGCCACCAGCGCGGCCGCGTAGGCCCCCACCCCGAAGAGTGCACCGTGGGCCATGGAGACCAGCCCCGCGTAGCCGAGCAGCAGGTTGAGGCTGACGCCCAGGGTCGCGAGCAGGAGGATCCAGTTCAGGACGTGGAGCCAGAACTCCATCGCTAGCGCGGCGCGATGCCGAGCAGCCCGGCCGGGCGGACGACCAGGACCGCGAAGAGGACCACGAAGGCGATGACGCCCTGCCAGTGCCCGGGCAGGACCAGGCCGCCCATGTTCTCGGCCAGGCCGAGCACGACCCCGCCCACGACCGCCCCCGGGATCGAGCCGATCCCGCCCAGGAACACGGCGATGAAGGCGGCCAGGATCGGCGTCACGCCCATGAAGGGCGAGGCCGTATCGCGCAGCGCGAGCAGGGCGCCGCCGATCCCGACCAGCCCCGACCCCACCGCGAAGACCAGCAGGAATACCCGGGCGCGATCCACCCCCACGCACTGGGCCAGCTCCGGGTTCGAGGCGACGGCCCGGATGGCCCGTCCCCAGCGGGTGAGCCGCAGCCACAGGACGAGGCCCCCCACCAGCGCCCAGGCCGTCCCCATCCACAGGGCCTCGATGGTCGTGAACGCCACCGGTCCCAGGACGATGCCCTCCAGGGGGAAGCCGGGCAGCGTGCTGGCCTCCGGCCCGAAGAGGATCAGCAGCACGCTCTCGCCCGCGATCAGGAGGCCGAGCGAGGCCAGGAAGATGTTGAGCTGGGTCGCCTGCACGCGGCGCAGCGGCCGGTAGACGCCGAGCTCGATGGCCAGGCCGCACAGGCTGCCGGCCAGGGCGGCAGCGGCGAAGCCGAGCCCCAGCCCGAGCCCCGCGGCCGCCGTGAGGACGGCGACGTAGGCGGCCACCGTCAGGGTGAGCGCGTGGGCGAAGTGGAAGATCCGCGTGGTGGCGAAGACGAGCCCCCACGACACCCCGAGGAGCGCGTAGAGGCTCCCCGCGATGAGCCCGTTCACCGCGAGCTGGGCGGCCAGCCCGAGGTCGAGGTCCACCGGCGCCGGCTAGCCCTCGATCTTGCCGCCCACGATGCGCCCGACCAGCGTCAGCTCGGTGCCCTTGACGGTGTAGACGCCCATCGGCTTGGCCACCGTGCCGTCGGCGCCGAGCTGCATGGGGCCGCCGTAGACGGACTGGAAGGCGAACCCCTCCTGGACGGCCCGGGCCATCTCGGCCGCCAGCGCGCCCGGCTCGGCCGGGTTGCCGCCCCGCTTGACGATGCGCTGGACGAGCGGCCGCAGCACGTGCTGCACGTGCTCGTAGTAGTTCGCGGCGTAGAACTCCGGCGCCTCGCCGTGCCTGGCCCTGTACGCGTCCACGAAGCGCCGGGTGTTGGGGTCGCTGGCCGCCGGGTCGAACCGGTCCACGGCGATCGTGTAGTCCTGCATGGCGTCGCCGCCGATCTTCTGGGCGTTCGGGGTCCACTCCACGCCCACGATCGGGCCGGTGAGGCCGAGGGCCCGCGCCTGGTTCACGGCGTAGCCCACGTCGTCGCCGAAGTTGCCCAGGGCCAGCACGTCGGGCCGCCGCGCCTTGATGCGGGCCAGCTGGGCCGAGTAGGTCTTGGCCCCGATGTCGTGCGGCTCCTCGGCCACCACCTGGCAGCCGAGCCGGGCGCAGGTGGCCTTCATGGCGGCGTTCACGCCCTGCCCGGCCGTGTCGTTCCAGAACAGCGTGGCCACCCGCCTGGCGCCGAGCTTCTTGACGGCCCACTCGATGATGAAGGGCGCCGTCTGGCTGGACAGCATGCGCGTGTTGTAAAGATTCGGCTTGCCCACCAGCGCCGAGCCGACCCCGCCCCCGTTGAGAAGCAGGACCTTCTTCTCCACGGCCAGGGGCTGGATGGCGAGCGTCGGGGCCGAGTACGACGTCAGGATGACGGGGACCTTGTCGACGTCCATGAGCTTGCGCCCGCCGCTGACCGCAGCGTCGGCGTCGCCCGACTTGTGGTCCTCGATCAGCAGCTCGACCTTCCAGCCCTCGATGCCGCCCCCCTGGTTGATCTGCTCGGCGGCCAGCCCGGCGCCCCGGCTCATCACCTGGCCGTAGAAGGCGCCGGGGCCGGTCATGGCGAGGATCATGCCCACCTTGAGGGTGCCGCCGGCGGCCGGGACGCGGCCGGCCGGGACGGCGACCAGGAGGGCCAGGAGCACGATCAGCGCGGTGGCGGAGAGCAGGCGTCGCATGCGGAGATCCTCCTCAGGGCGTGGCAGCGCGGCCCGGGCATGCGCGGCGGCGGGCTCGAGGCGCTTCCCACGCTGGCGTTCACCGGCCACTGGCGCCGGTGGCGCGGTGAGGATAGCACGTACACCCTCGCCGCGACCCTCGCACGCCGCGGGGAATCCCCGGGGGACGGGGCACGGCGGCATCATGTGAGACTCCACTGCCCCACCGTCCCAGATCACCGCGACGTCGAAGTCCGCGCGGCCGCGACCGAGTGGCCTCAGGAACCGAGGCACATCGGTTGCAGACGTATGCTGGCTCGGCAACCGCGTGAATCGCGCGCACGGGCGCCCTCGGACGAGGAGGGGCAGAGGATGGCCATCACACGGCGGACGTTCCTGAAGGCGTCGGGGGCGGCGGGGAGCACCGCCGCGCTGGCCTCGTTGCTGGCCGCACGGCCGAAGACGCTGACCGCCGCTCCGCCGGCGGCGGCCGCAGGCCCGGCGGAGGAGTGGGTCCCCACCACCTGCTGGATCGGCAAGCAGGACTGCGGCATGCTCGCCCGCCGCATCAGCGGGCGGGTCGTGAAGTTCGAGGGCCACCCCGAGCACCCCCTGAACCGCGGCACGCTCTGCCCGAAGGGCGTGGCCCAGATCATGGCGGTCTACGACCCCCACCGCGTGAAGACCCCCCTGATCCGGACCAGCCCGAAGGGGCAGCCCGGCACCTGGCGGCCGGCGACCTGGGACGAGGCGCTCGGGCTCGTGGCCGAGAAGATCAGGGAGGTGCGCGTGCGCGACCGGCGCCTGCTCCTGTGGCAGAAAGGCCGGAGCAAGGCGGAGGCCTTCTACGACGACGCCTTCGTCAAGGCCTCGGGCGCCACCAAGCTCCACCACGGCGCCTTCTGCTCGGACGCCGGCTACCGCGCCTGCGAGTACACGATCGGGCCCCACGGCGTGCTCCACCCCGACTTCCGCCACTGCCGCTTCCTGCTGGCCTGGGGGTGGAACATCACCAACGCCGGCGGCAACAAGCTCTGCTGGATCACCTGGCCGCAGCAGCTCGTCCAGGCCCGCGAGCGGGGGCTCAAGGTCGTCCACATCGACCCCCGCCTCCGGGGTGCCGGGCCCTTCGCCGACGAGTGGCTGCCCGTCCGCCCGGGCACGGACCTCGCGCTCGCCCAGGCCTTCGCCCACGTGCTGATCGCCGAGGGCTACGTGGACCGCGAGTACCTGGTCCGACACACCAACGCCCCGTTCCTGGTCGGCGAGGACGGCTTCTTCGTCCGGGCCGGCGGCAAGGAGCAGGTGTGGGACCCCGTGACCCGGCGGCCGCGGCCCTTCGACGCCCCCGGCCCCCCGCCCGCGCTCGAGGGCGAGTACGCGGTCGGCGGCACGCGCGCGCGGCCGGCGTTCCAGGTGTTCAAGGACCACCTGGCGGGGGCCACGCCGGAGTGGGCGGCCGAGATCTGCGGCGTCCCGGCGGAGTCGATCCGCCGGGTCGCTGTCCAGCTCGGGCGGGAGGCGATGATCGGGAGCACCGTCGTCCTGGATGGCATGACCCTGCCCTACCGCCCGGTGGGCGCCATGCTCTACCACGTGGCGCAGCAGGAGCTCGGCTTCCAGATGGTGCGCGCCGTGCTTCACGTCTTCATGCTGCTCGGGGCCGTGGAGGCCGTGGGCGGCCCGCGGATCGACCTGACCTGGAAGCCCCACGCGAACTTCGAGAAGCTCGACCGGATCACCATCAAGGACCCTCCGTACAACGTCTGGCTCCAGGACTCGCAGTTCTTCCCCATCAACTCGAACAACTCCTCGATCGTCGCCAGGGTCCTGCAGGATCCGGCGAAGTACGGGGTGGACTACGTGCCGGAGGTCATGGTCGTCCACATGGCGAACCCGGTGCTCAGCTTCGGCTCGCCGGCCGACATCCTCGAGGGATTCAAGCGGATCACGTTCATCGCCGTGATCGATCCCTGGCTGTCGGAGACCGCGGACCTGCTGGCCGACGTCGTGCTGCCGGCGGCCACCGTCGAGAAGTACGAGGGCCCCTCGAAGGCCAGCGACCAGTACGTGGACGGCGTGGCGCTGCGGATCCCCCCGATGGCGCCGCTCTTCCAGAGCCGGGGGGAGATCGATATCTACCTGGACCTCTGCGAGCGAGCGGGCTTCCTCTACGGCCCCGGCGGCTACCTCGACGAGCTGAACAAGGCGCTGAAGCTCAGGGACGAGCACCGGCTGCCGCTCGACCGCAAGCCCGCTGTGCGCGAGATCTTCGACCGGTGGGCGCGGTCGGAGGGGATCGCCGAGGGCGTCGCCTACTTCGAGAAGAAGGGGGTGAAGGTCAAGGGGCCGGTCAAGGCGGCGAAGATCTACGGCTTCGCCCAGGACCCGCCCTTCGACGGGCTCCGCCACCGGCTCTACGGCGAGTCGCTCCTGCGCTACCGGGAGCAGATGAAGGCCCGGGGCGTGCCCGAGCTCTACTGGCGCGACTACACGCCGCTGCCCGCCTGGCGGCCGCCGACCATGTGGAGCTCGCCGCCGTCCTACGACCTGACGCTCATCAGCTTCAAGATGATCGAGTTCAAGCAGGCCCGGGCCAGCCAGATCCCGCTCCTGGCCGAGCTGGCGCCCGAGCAGCGGCTGGACATCAACCCGGCGACGGCCCGCGCGCGAGGGATCGGCGACGGCGACTGGGTGTGGGTGGAGTCGCACAACGCGGTGACCGGCCAGACGCGCCGCATACGGGTGCGGGCCCGCCTGACCGAGGGCATCCGCCCCGACGTGGTGGGCATGCCCCACCACTACGGCAAGCGCAACCACCCGTGGACCCGGGGGCAGGGGCCGGCCTCCAGCGAGCTGTTCTTCACCGGCGAGGGGTACGTGGCCAACACCGCGGACCAGTCCTTCCTGGTGCGGGTCCGCGTGATCCGGGCCTGACGGAGGTGGCGGCGATGGCCCGCTACGGCATGGTGATCGACCTGGATCGCTGCACGGGGTGCCGGGCCTGCATGGAGGCGTGCAAGGTCGAGAACAACACCCCGGAGGCGACGTTCTGGATGTACGTCTTCCGCTTCGAGGAGGGCCAGTTCCCGAACACGCACCAGTGGTACCTGCCGCGGCCGTGCATGCACTGCGACAACGCCCCCTGCGTGAAGGTCTGCCCGGTGGGGGCCCGCTTCAAGCGCGAGGACGGCCTGGTGGCCACCGACACCGACCGCTGCATCGGCTGCCGCTACTGCGAGGTGGCGTGCCCGTACGGCGTCAACTACTTCAACTGGAAGAGCCCGAAAAAGGCGTACTACCTCGACTGGAACGATCCCGACCTCCAGCCGGTCACGAACGGCGACAGCCCGCCGTACCGAAATCCCGACCTCGACGGGCGCTACGGCCCCGAGGGGCGGCGCACGGCCGGCGGCGGCCACGCCAAGGGCGTCATCGAGAAGTGCACCTTCTGTGTCCACCGGGTGGAGCGCGGGCTCAAGCCCGCCTGCGTGGTCAACTGCCCCCTGTTCGCCCTCCACTTCGGCGACCTGGACGACCCCGAGAGCGAGGTGTCGCAGCTGCTCCGCCGCAAGCCCCACTTCCGCCTGCTCGAGGAGGTCGGCACCCGGCCGCGCGTGTACTACACGGGCGGGAACCCGCCCGTCGCCGCCACCCGGCAGATCGAGCCGGTCAAGGGGAGGGTCTGAGCCATGGCTGTCAAACCCCTCACGCTTCCCTGGTACGGCGTCGGCCGCTGGAGCGGCGGCTGGTACGCCGCGGCCGCGCTGGCCCTGGCGCTCGTCGCCCTGGGCGCGGTGGCCTATAGCCTGCAGCTCAGCCAGGGCGAGGTCGTCACCGGGCTGCGCAACGTCGGGACCATGCGCGGCGCCACCTGGGGCCTCTACGTGGCGTTCCTCGTTTACTTCGTCGGGGTGAGCTTCGCCGGCATCTCCACCGCCGCGCTGATCCGGCTCCTCGACCTCCGCCCGCTCCGGGCGGTGGCCCGCATGGCCGAGGTGCTGACGGTCATCGCGCTGCTGCTCGGCGCGCTGAGCGTCATCGCCGACGTCGGGCGCCCGCTGCGCGCGCTCGTCTACCTGCCGACGTACGCGCGCCCGATGTCGCCATTCTTCGGAACCTTCACGCTCGTCATCGCCGGCTACCTCTACGCAAGCCTCGTGTATCTCTACCTGGACGGTCGGCGGGATGCCGCGCTGTGCGCGCAGCGGACCAGCGGCCGGCTGGCGCGGTTCTACCGCCTCTGGGCCGCCGGCTTTCGGGACACCGCCGAGGCGCGACGCCGGCACGAGCGGACGACGTTCTGGCTCTCGCTGGCCATCCTCCCGCTGCTGGTGACGGCGCACTCGACGCTCGGCGTCGTCTTCGGGCTGCAAGGCGGGCGCCCGGGCTGGCACAGCGCTCTCCAGGCGCCGGGGTTCGTGGTGCTGGCCGGGATCTCCGGCGTGGGCCACCTGATCGTCCTCGCCGCCCTGGTCCGCTGGCTGCTCGACGAACGCGAGCGGCTCGACCTGACCGTCTTCCGGTGGCTGGGCAATATCTTGCTCGTGCTGACGCTCGTCTACCTCTACTTCACGGTGGTCGAGCTGCTCACCGCGACCTACGCCGCCGACGAGCACGAGACCAGGGTCACCATGGCCGTGCTGACGGGCCCCTACGCGCCGGTCTTCTGGGTGTCGGCCGGGGCCCTGGTGGCGGCCGTCGCGCTGCTCGGGCGCCAGTTCCTGACCGGCCGCTACGGGGTCGGCCTCACGGCCCTGGCCGGCGTGCTCGTCAACGCGGCGGCCGTGGGCAAGCGGTACCTGATCGTCGTCCCCTCGCAGACGCACGGCACGCTGCTGCCCTACGGGGACGGTGCTTACCTGCCCACCTGGGTGGAGCTGGCGGTGATCGCCGGGCTGCTCGGGCTCGGCGCGTTCCTGTTCATGGTCTTCATGAAGGTCTTCCCGATCATCGAGGTGCCCGAGCCCTCGGAGGGAGGCCGGTGATGCGACGAGTGCTCACGCTCGGGCTCGTGGTCGGGGGCTTCGTCGTCCAGGCGGTGAGCTACCTCCTCCTGGCCGCGCCGCTGGGGATCCCGACCAGCGAGGCGTTCAGCAACCCCCGGGTGCCGTTCGCCGCCGCGTTCTTCGTGCTCGGCGTCGTCATGGTGTTCACGGCCGCGCTCGTCTACGAGCTGCTGCCCGACGAGCGGTCGCGGTAGATGCCGGCCCGGACCGGCCCGCCTCCGGCGCTGCCGGACCTCGCTCGGGAGCGCGGGGCGGCGTACCGGCTCCTCGGCACGCTGTTCCTGCCGCCGACGCCCGCGGTCGTCGCCGCGCTTCCCGGCGCCGCCCGGACACTGCGCCGGACCGGGCGCGCGCTCG
>JBBIIW010000069.1:0-9887 GCA_037446305.1 Candidatus Rokuibacteriota bacterium | reverse complement strand
GCGGCGGCGGTCCGCGCGCGCGCGGCGCGGACGGCCAGTGCGCGAGCGAGTCGTTGGTGAGCGGCGTGTCGTTCAGCATCGATTTGTGGGCCGAAATACGCTCCGGCCGCCCCGCGCGACCGGCGTGGGACGCGAGCCGGTCCAGCGCCTGCCGGTGCGCCTCGAGGTGCGGCCGGGCGAGCTCGGCGTGCGTGGGGTCGGGAGCGAGGTTCGCCAGACGGCCGTAGTTGAGATTTTTCCTCTCCTGCCCACTCTCCCACCGGAGTCGCCGTCCAGGCCGGCCGTTCGTCTACCCGCCCCGGCGAGGTTGCGCCCGCCGGCGCGCTGCGGGCGAGATCACGGAAGGCCGTGTTCCGGTGTGGTCTCCGAGGCGGAGGTGGTGATCTGCGTGCCGGCGTGACCGGCGAGGGCTTCGCGGACGCGCTCCAGTGATGTGATGATCGCCCGGCTGCCACCACGTTCGACGAACTCGATGGCCGCCTCGACTTTCGGACCCATGCTCCCCGGGGGGAAGGCGCCCGCGGCGCACAGGCGCCGGCCCTCGGCGGGCGTCAGGCGACTGAGCGGTCGTTGCTGGGGAGTCCCGTACCCCATTGCGACCGCGTCGACGCCGGTCAGGAAGAGGGCCACGTCGGCGCCGAGCGCAGTGGCGAGGACCGACGTCGCCAGATCCTTCTCGATGACGGCGTCGACGCCGCGGAGCCCGCCGCGGGTGTCGATGACGGGAACACCGCCGCCGCCGGCCGCCACGACGATGGCCCCGGCGGCGAGCAGCGAGGAGATCAAGGAGAGTTCGACGACGCGAAGCGGGCGTGGCGAGGGAACGGCCCGGCGCCAGCCGCGGCCGGCGTCCTCCACGATCTGCCAGCCGTGGTCGCGCGCCAGGCGCTGGGCCTGGCCCTTCGTGTAGAAAGGCCCGATCGGTTTCGTCGCGCGGGCGAAGGCGAGGTCATGGGCGTCAACGACCACCTGGGTCACGAGAGCGACCACGGGCGTGCTCAAACCGCGGTCGCGAAGCATGTTGCCCAGAGTCTGCTGGATCACATAGCCCAGGCTGCCCTGCGTCTCGGCCACACACAGGTCGAACGTCAACGGCGAGATGACCGGCTTGGCGATCTCCATGCGAAGGAGTTCTTCCCCCACCTGAGGGCCGTTGCCGTGGGTGAGCACGAGGCGATGGCCCGCGGCCACCACGTCGAGCAAGGGCGGCAGCGCCTTCGCCAGCGCCTCGAACCATTCCGCAGGGGCTCCCACGCCGTCCTCGGCCCGCAGAGCGTTGCCGCCGATCGCCGCCACGATGGTGCTCATGCTCCACGCTCGATTCTCCTGCCGGTGAGGCAGGGCATTCGGTAGACCGTGCGCGCTCGGGGCGCGGCGGTTCAGGTCCCTCGGTTCCGGAGCCGGAGGGCCTCGCACTCGGCACGCAGGACGGGTGGGAGGACCTCCAGGGGCTGCCCGGTCATGGCCAGGAGCCGCTCGATCGCGTAGTCGCCGTAGCCGACTCCCATATCGGCGAATCGCGCGCCGATGACGATCGCCGAGATGCCGGCGATGCATGTCGCCCAGGCGCACATCGGGCAGGGCTCGCAGGTGGTGTAGAGGATCGAGCCCGCCAGCGGACCGCTGCTGGCTCGCAGGGACGGGTTGACAAGACCGAGACGTGTGGAGAGGCGGCGAATCGCGGCAGTCTCGGCGTGCGCAGTCACATCGAAGGTGGAGTTCGCCTCGTTCCGGCCGCGAGCCAGGATCTCACCGTTGCGGACGATGACGGCTCCAACGGCCATGTTCCCCTCCGCCCAGGCCGCTTCGGCCTCTTCGAGGGCGACCCGCATGAAGCGCTCGTCTTCATCCCTCATCGAGTTCTCCTTCTCCCGCGGGTCGCGGTCGGTCTGGGCCCGCGCCTGTTCGCGACGCGCGGCGCGGAGTGTGACGGCCAGGCCAGCCGGTCGATCGAGAGCGGGAGGGCGCGATGAGCGTCGATCATTGCGCGCCAGAGCGGCTCCAGATGCCGCGCGGTGGCGAACGTGCGGGCGTGCTCGGGGCGGAGACGTTCGCCGATCTCCTGGAGGCGGCGGCAGGCGGCCCGCAGATCGGCGCTGACCGGGCGCCCGTCGCTGACGACCACGCGGCCATCTACCAGCACCGTGTGCACGGCGTGGCCGGCCTCGGCGTACACGAGCTGCGCGACGGGGTCGTGCCGCGGCGCGAAGGCCGGGGCGAGGCGGTCGAGGAGCACGAGGTCGGCCCGCTTTCCGACCTCGATGGTGCCCAGGCCCTTGTCCCACAAGGCTGCCCGGGCGCCGCCTTCGGTCGCCATGCGGAAGGCTTCTCGCGGGGTGATCCAGCGGCGGAAGTCGGGGTCGGCGATGTTGTGGACGAGCGCGGCAAGCTTCATGGCTTCGAGGATCGACTGGCCGTCGTTGCTGCTCGTACCGTCGCAGCCGAGAGCGACGTTGACGCCGCGTTGCCGCAGCGCTCGGAGGGGTGCCAGCCCGCTGCCGAGCTTGAGGTTGCTCGCGGGATTGTGGACGACCGTGGCGCCGGCGGCGGCCAGCCGCGCGATGTCGTCCTCGTCGACCCAGATGCCGTGCATGACGGAGGTGATGTCGGTGAGCAGGCCGAGATGGTCCAAATGGGCGATCATGCTCCGGCCGTACCGCCGTGGGCCCTGGACAGCTTGCAGGCGGGTCTCCTGCACGTGAATGATCCATGGGAAGCCCCGATCCGTCGCCAGCCGGTGCATGGCCGTGAGGAGGCGGTCGCTGCAGCGCTGGGGCGCCGATGGGTTGGGGATGAACCTGGCCAGTCCGCCGAGCCGGTCCTCCCGCTGCATGTTCCGCCGGGCGAAGGCCATCAACTCGCTCGCCTGGGGAACCCTGACGCGCCCGAAGGCCCGACGCAGCGCAAGGGGGACGCGCGGGATCTCGACGGGGAGCGTGTCCAGCAGTGGTCGGTCCATCAGCTTGACCGAGACCCATGCCCGGATGCCGCTGTCGCGATAGGCCTGCATGATCGCTTCCACGAGCTCGTCGCGGAAGTCGAAGAAGAGAGAGATGTCGTCCAGCACAGTGGTGACACCGTTGCGCAGCATCTCCAGGCAAGGAACGAGTGTCCGCCAGTAAACCTCCTCGGGGGTTCGGGGCCGGGCACCGAGCACCGGGTGCCCGTAGAGCGCCCAGATCTCCATGGGCCGCGCCGGCACGGCTCCTCGGCTGAAAGTCTCGTAGGTATGGCAGTGCGCGTTGACCAGCCCGGGGATGACGATGTGTTCGGAGGCGTCGAGGATGCGGTCGGCGCGATCAGCGGCGCCGGGCAGGCGGCGGCCGACGGCGGCGATGCGGCCGTTCTCGACCAGAATGTCGCCCCGCTCGAGGACAGCGCCCCACGAGGAGGGGACGATTGTGCCCCCGCGGATCAGGAGCCGCACGGCGCCATGCGGTGATCGCTCGCCTCAGCCGGTCGCGTCGGGAAGACACGGACGGCGTTCATGTCCACGATTGTCACCATGACACGATCCCCGACCTGCCAGATCCGGCGGTCGGCAGTCTGCAGGCGGGGCTGGGTCACGTGGAGACGCCAGGTCTCGCCGATCAGGATTTCGTACTCCATGACCGGCCCGGCGTGCAGGGCGAAGGCCACGCGTCCGGCCCAGGCGGGCTGATCCGACGGCGCCGTCGCGGCCAGCGCCAGGTTCTCGGGCCGGAGCATGACCACGGCCTCGCCAGCTCCCACTCCGCCCGGCGGGCCGGGCACGCGGACGGGCAGGCCGCCGACGACGACCTCGAGGCCGTTGGGTGTCTCACCCAGTACCTTGGCCTGCAGCAGGTTCGAGGAACCGATGAACTCGGCCACGAAGAGGTCCCGCGGGTGATCGTAGATGGCGGTCGGCGTGTCGCACTGCACGATGCGGCCGGCGTTCATGACCGCGACGCGATCCGACATCCGGATCGCTTCCTCCTGGTCGTGGGTGACGAAGATCGTGGTGATCCGGAGCGAGGTGATCAGCTCCTTGACCTCGATCTGCATCTGCACGCGGAGCTTCTTGTCCAGCGCGCCGAAAGGCTCATCGAGGAGCAGGAGCACCGGTTCCACGGCAAGCACCCGCGCCAGGGCCACGCGCTGCTGCTGGCCGCCCGACAGCTGGTGCGGGTAGCGGCTGCCCGAGCCGGGCAGCTTGACCAACCTGAGCATCTCGTCGATCCGCCGCGTGATCTCTCCGCGCGGGCGTTTGCGCATCTTCAGCCCGAAGGCGATGTTGTCGGCGACGGTCATGTGGGGGAAGAGAGCGTAGTGCTGGAACACGATGCCGATGTTTCGCCGGTGGGGCAGCACGTCGTTGATGACGTCGCCCCGGAGCACGACCTGCCCCTGGCTCGGGATGAGGAAGCCGGCGACGCATTTCAGCAGGGTCGTCTTGCCGCAGCCGGACGGGCCCAGGAGCGTGACGAACTCCCCGGGCGCGACGTCGAGCGAAACGCGGTCCACGGCGGTCACCGGCCCGTAGCGGTGCGTCACGTCGACGAGCTGGAGGTCCGCCCGGGCGGTGGTGGCCGCGGTGGGGGCAGCGGTCACAGACGAGCAACCCGGGAAAGACCGACCGCCCAGTGAGCCAGCAGCACCACGGCGAAGGCCAGCACGACGAGGACGGCCGAGATCGCAGCCGCGGCGGGATCGAGGTCGAAGTTGATCATGGCGAAAAGCCTGATCGGGAGCGTCTCGACGCGGGGATCGGCGAGGAACAGCGACACGGTGAGATTGTCGAACGACGAGATGAAGGCGAAGGCGGCACCGGTGGCGATCCCCGGCAACAGGTTGGGCAGCACGACCCAGGCGAAGGTCTTCCAGGCATTGGCGCCGAGACTGCGGGCTGCCTCTTCGAGATGCGGGTCGAGCAGGGCCAGGCTGGCCGCGGTCGTGCGGATCACGTAGGGGACGATCACGGCGACGTGACTGAGCACCAGGATCGGTGCTGACAGCGGCACGCCGATCGCCGACACGAACATCAGCCCGGCCAGCCCGTAGACGAGCGAGGGCAGGATGAGCGGAGACATGAGGAAAGCGTTGACCGCCTCGCGGCCGGGGAAACGGCCACGGACGAGCGGGAAGGCGGCGGTGACCCCGAGGACGATGGAGGCCGCGGTGGCCGCCAGCGCGACCCCCAGGCTCCGGACGGCGGCGATGCGCACCTCCTCCAGCTGCCACAGCCGCGCGAACCAGCGCAATGACAGCCCTTCGGGCGGGAAGGCGATGTAGTCGCTCGCCGTGAACGAGGCGAGCACGATGATCAGTGTGGGCAGCAGAAGGTACAGGAGCGCTCCCGCGGCGAGACCCCACATGAGGATCCAGAACAGCGCGTGACCGAGGCGCCCGCCGGTCAGGCCGAGCCGAGCGCGGGGAGCAGGGACGACTCCCGGCCGATCTCGCCCGGCGGCGACGGCATCAGGCACGGCCGGGGCCGTAGCGGTAACGATTGGCCGCCGCCAGGCCGCCCCAGACGACGACGAGCGCCACCACGAGGAGGATCAACGCCGTGGTGGAGGCGGTGGACCAGTCGAGCGTGACGATCGCCGACTGGTAGATGAGCGTCGGCATGACGGTGTAAGACCCGCCCCCGACCATCGCCGGCGTGATGAAGGCGCTGATCGTGAGCGTGAAGCTGAGGATGGCGCCGGCCAGGATGCCGGGAGCGCTGAGGGGCACGGTCACGCGGAAGAAGGCGCGCGCCTGGCTGGCGCCGAGGCTGATGGCCGCCTTCTCGAGCGTCGGATCGAGTTGGTCTATGGCGTTGATCAGGGGGAGGAGCATGAACGGCAATTGCACCTGAGCCAGCGCGATGCGGACTCCCTCGTGCGTGAACAGGAGCCTCACGGGAGCATCCACCAGGCCGAGGCCGAGCAGCGCGTCGTTGACGAGCCCTTGCCGGCCCAGGATGACGATCCAGGCGAAGGAGCGGACGACGGCGCTGGTCAGCAGGGGGAGCAGCGTGACGAAGAGGATCGCGGCGCGCGGGGCGGGCCCGAGCCGGGTATAGAGGTAGGCGAGGGGAAAGGCCAGGACCAGGGTGATGGCGGTGACCTCCAGGCTGAGCCGGAGGCTGAGCCAGAGCGTGTGGAGAAAGAAGGCGTCCGCCAGCAGCATGCGGAAGTTGACGAGGGTGAGGCCCGAGACACCAGGCGCCCGGAAGCTCCACCAGAAGAGCAGCAGGAGCGGGACTACGAAGTAGACGGCGAGGAACAGGGCCGCGGGCAGGATGAGCTGCCAGAGCCGGAGATGCCGCGTGAGGGCACGGCGCCCCGCGGGTCGGCGGCCCGCCTCGGGGCTCAGACCTTGATCTCGCGATTCCACCGGGCGATCCACTCGGCCCGCTGCAGGTTGATCTTCGGCCAGTCGGGTCTC
Source organism: Candidatus Rokuibacteriota bacterium (assembly GCA_037446305.1). Taxonomy (GTDB): domain Bacteria; phylum Methylomirabilota; class Methylomirabilia; order Rokubacteriales; family CSP1-6; genus JBBIIW01. The sequence goes on along the minus strand of JBBIIW010000069.1, from coordinate 3,491 downwards.
AGCAGCTTCTCGTGGTCGGCGGGGGTCGCCGGGACGACGCCTCGCCACTCCTCCGAAACCGTCACCCCTTCGATCACTGGCCCGATGTAGGAGGGCGGCCCGGCCATGGTCTGCTGGCTCTCGGGGGCGAGCCCTTGATTGAGATACTCGAGGGCCAGCTCGGTGTTAGCGCCGCTCGTGATGGCGAGCCAGGCCAGCCCGGCGATTCCACCCTCCCTGGGCAGGACGAACTCCACCCCGGTGCCTTTGGCCTTGGTGATGGCGGTGTCGTGGTGCCACAGCGGCGCGATGTCCACCTCGCCCCGCTCGAGGAGCGTCCTGAGGTTGGCCGGCACGGCCTGAATCGAGGCCACGCTGGGCAGCAGGGACTTCACGGCCTCGAAACCCGGCTCGATGTTGCCTTCGTGACCGCCGCGAAGCCTGGCGAGGCTCAGCAGGGTCACCGTGCCCAGCGTGCTGGCGGGGGTGCTGAGTCCGATCCGCCCCTTGTACTCGGGTCTCCAGAGATCGGCCCACGAGCCGGGACGGGTCTTGAGCCTCTTGGCATTGTAGGCGATGCCGATCTGGGAGGCGCCGATGGGCACGCCGAACGGTTCCTGGGGCCGATACTTCGGGAAGATCCGCCTCGCGTTGGGGATCTTGTCCATGGGCAGCTGCTGGAATACACCCTCCTTGACGGCCAGCAGGAAGGGACCATCATCGGTCAGGGCGACGTCCACGGGAGGCCGGCCGCCGGCCGCCGCCTTCGTGCGCGCGACCAGTTCCGCGGCCAGGATGGAGACGAGCGAGACCTTGATGCCGAGGCGTTTCTCGAGGGGAGTGGCGATGGCCAGGCGATGCCCGGCCTCCCATCCGCCGCCGTACGTGTTGGCCACCAGCTCCTTCGCTTGAGCCAGCCCGCGGCCCGGCCCAGCGAACGCGAGGGCCGCCGCGGCTCCCCCAGCAAGCAGCTCCCGTCGCGACAGCGTGTCAGCGAGCATCGTCGTCCTCCCTTGCCCCACGGAGTGAGGGGGCGAAGCGTTCAGAGGGCCAGCGCGAACGTCACCCCGAACCGGACGGCATAGTCCACTTCCTGTGTGAGCTTCCACCCTCCCTGGCCGGCGTAGGCCGCGTTGAGGTCTTCCTGAGTCTCGTGATCGGTGATGATCACCCAGCGCGTGTCGGGCGGGTAGAGCGGGAACCGGTCCAGGCTGTGCCACGTGCCCGGCGCCAGGGCATAGCCCTTGGTGCCGTCGAGCAGGAAGGCGCGGACCCGGTCGGGTGAAGGAACAGTCTCCCGGTCGCCGGCGAGCGACGCGGCGGCGACCGCGACCACCGCTGGCGCGCCACCGAGCGGAATGAACGTCTGGGTGAGGTTGAAGTGGCGCTCCAGCTTGGTGAAGTTCAGCCCGCGGTACGGAGTCTTGAGGAGCATCACGAGTGGGTGGCCGGCCCGGAAATCGACCGCCCAGCCCTCGGTGCCACTTGCACTGCGGAAATCCGGCGGGCGGTCCTTGACGGAGATGACTTGCCCGAACTCCGCGAAGCTCTCGTCCGTCAGCGTCTCGATCTTCAGCTGGTGCACGCTGGGCATGACCGCTCCTCGGAGCACGCCTTGACAGCCCCGCGCGGGGGACAGGGACCTCCCGTATAGCCTGTCGAGGTCGAGGTTGCAAGAGGGATGTGCGATTCGATAGTCTGCCGGGGCGATGCGGGTCCTGGTCGCGAATCCGAATGCCTCGGAAGCGATCACCGAGGTGTGCGCGAAGCTCGCGCGCGCCGCAGCCTCGCCCGGGACCGAAGTGATCGGCTGGACCAACCGGGAGGGACCACCGGTGATCGACAGCTTCTACGGCGACTACTCCGCCGGCCGCCCGCTGGTTCGCGCGCTGGTCGGTTTCAGGCCGCGCCCCGACGCGGTCGTCCTGGCTGGCTTCGGCAACTACGGAACGGCCGCGGCCAAGGAGGCGCTCGATATCCCCGTGCTGGGAATGGCGGAAGCGGCAATGGCGTTGGCGGCGCCCTTCTGCCATCGCTTCGTGATCCTGACCACGTCGCGGCGGATGGTGCCGTATACCGAGGACCTGGTCGCCGCCCTGGGCTTCGCTGACCGGTGCCGGGCGGTGCGGTCGATCGAGCTCCCACCGGTCGGCGTGGACCAGCCGGCCGGGGGGCGCGTGGTCGAGGCCCTGACCGAGGTCGTGCATCGCATCGAGACCGAGAGCCTAGCCGACCTCGTGATCCTGGGCGGCTCCCGGCTCTCGCCATTCGCCGAACGCTTGCGTCTTTACTCGCGGCTGCCGATCCTGGAGCCCGTCGCCTGTGCCGTCCAGATGGTCGAGGCGGTCGTACGCCTGGGGCTGCGCCAGAGCAAGATCGGCAAGTACGCGCCGCCACCTCTCCCGCTCGCGGACTACGGGTAGGCCGAGTATGCGCCGGACCCTCCGTGACACGCTCGCGAGCCCGCGCATCCTGCCGGGCCCGGGCGCCGGCATCGCCGATCCGCGCGTGCTGCGCGAGTGCGGACGCTGGCGCCTGCTCCCTGGCGCGCGCTTCGGCGCCGGAATGCCCGGCGCCGGGGACGCGGCCGGCATCGGGCAGCACTGAGCAGCCGGGTGAGCACCTATGAGCGCGACCTGATCGGCTACGGCCGGCGGCCGCCCGACCCGACATGGCCCGGCGGCGCCCGGCTGGCCCTGCAGATCGTCATGAACTACGAGGAGGGGGGCGAGCGTTGCATCCTGCACGGCGACGCCGAGTCGGAGGCGTTGCTGCAGGAAGTGGTCGGCGCTCAGCCGCTTCGCGGCGTGCGCAACCTGCAGGTCGAGTCCATCTACGAATATGGCAGCCGTGTGGGGTTCTGGCGGCTCATGCGCATCTTCGCCGAGCGCCGCGTCCCCATCAGCGTCTTCGCCGTGGGCATGGCGCTCGAGCGCCACCCCGAGGCCGCCGCGGCCATCGTCGAGGCCGGCCACGAGGTGGTCAGCCACGGCTGGCGGTGGATCGACTACCAGTTCGTGGACGAGGCGGTGGAGCGCGAGCACATCCGGCTGGCCGTCGAGAGCCTGCAGCGGGTCACGGGCCGCCGGCCGCTGGGCTGGTACACGGGGCGGCTCAGCCCCAACACCCGCCGGCTGGTGGTGGAGGAGGGGGGCTTCCTCTACGACAGCGACGCCTACAACGACGACCTGCCGTACTGGGTCACGGTGGGCGGCAAGCCACACCTGGTCGTCCCCTACACCCTGGACAACAACGACATGAAGTTCGGCACCCCCCAGGGCTTCAGCACCGGGGAGGACTTCTTCACCTACCTGCGGGACGCCTTCGACACGCTCTACGCCGAGGGCGCCGACACGCCCCGGATGATGTCGGTCGGCCTGCACATGCGCCTGGCCGGCCGCCCCGGCCGCGCCGCCGCCCTCTGCCGCTTCCTCGACCACGTCCAGCGCCACGACCGCGTCTGGATCTGCCGGCGCATCGACATCGCGCGGCACTGGGTGCGGGAGCATCCG
>JBBIIW010000068.1:0-10022 GCA_037446305.1 Candidatus Rokuibacteriota bacterium | reverse complement strand
ACTTTACTGACCTGCATGCCTGGGCGGAAGTCTATTTGCCCGGCGCCGGCTGGATCGGGCTGGATCCGACGTCGGGTTTGTTTGCGGCGGAAGGACACATTCCGCTGGCCTGCACACCGGAACCGGGTGGCGCGGCCCCCATCACCGGCGCGGTCGACAAAGCAAAAGTGGATTTCTCCTTCGAGATGTCCGTCGAACGGATTCATGAAGACCCGCGCGTCACCAAGCCTTATACGGAAGAACAGTGGAGTGAAATCGAGTCGCTGGGGCATGAGGTCGACCGGCGCCTGAAGAAGCACGATGTGCGTCTGACGATGGGTGGGGAACCGACGTTCGTCTCCATCGACGACATGGACGGCGAAGAATGGAATACGGCCGCCGTGGGCCCCACCAAGCGGATCCTGGCCGGCCTGCGGCCGGCCGGCGGCGGCGACGAGGCCCCCGCGTACGGCGCCGCGCTCCGGACGAGCCCCGAGGCGCGGCGGCGCATCCAGGCGTTCCTCGAGCGCAAGCGGTCCGGCGGTCAGCCGAGCCTCGGCGGGTAGTCGCGCTCGTCCCACTGCGCGATCACCGCGTAGTGGTCCGTGGCCCCCTCCACCTGCCCGACGAGCCAGGGGTCCACCTGCTTCTCCGAGAAGTAGGTGGGGGTGACGACGGCGAACTTGGTGAACAGGCCGCTCTGGAACGCCTCGTCGTACTTCACCAGCACCTCGTCGGGGATGAAGCCCTGGTACGTCTCGATGGGCTCGAAGACCGCGCGCCGGATGAACCCGATGCGGGGCGGCAGCGTCTCGGCCGCCTGGCGGGCCAGCTCGTCTCGCGCGTAGAGCGGGCCGTACTGCAGGCGCGCCATCTCGATGCGTTCCCGGCGGGCCTGCCCGGGAAGGCGGCGCCTGATCTCACGGGCGCGGGCGGCGAGGTCTTGCTCGGCGGTGGTCGCGGCAGGCGTCTGCTGGTTGACGGTCATATGGACCTCCTGACTCACACGGTCGGTCGCCCGGGGCGCGACGACCTCTGAAACACGCCGAGGGAAGCAAGTCAGGGGCCGGCGGGCCGGCGGGCCGCCGGTGGAAGAGTTGCAACCCGCTGCGGGGTCAGGGCGGCAGGCGCCGGCCGCTGCGGCGCAGGTCCTCGTCGGCCTCCCGCAGCAGGTCGTCCGGGCTCTCCGGCGGTTCCTTGCGCCAGGCGAAGCCGGCGCGGCAGGTCGGGACCAGCGCCAGTCCGCGCTGCGCGGAGAGCTCCTCGAGCTTCCGGCCGATGCGGGGCATGACCAGGTCGCTTTCCCGCACGCCGGCGTCCTGCAGGAGGACGACGAACTCGTCCGTGCCGCAGCGCGCGACGAGGTCGCCGGCCCGCGTCGAGGCCGTCAGGGCGTCGGCGACGACCCGGAGCACCTCGTCCCCCACGAGGTAGCCGTAGCGGTCGTTGATGGACCACAGCTGGCTGACGTCCACGAGCAGCAGGAACACGCCGCTCTGCCGCCGCCGCGCGGCGGCCGCGATGCGGCGGTACTGGTCGTGGAAGGCCCGGCGGCTGGCCAGCCCGGTGAGACCATCGGGGGCGTAGCGCGACAGGCGCCGGTCCGAGTCGTACAGCCGGCGCGCCAGCATGCGGGCCACGCCCAGGCCCAGGGCGGGCGAGCGCCCGAGCTGGGCCAGGAAGTGCGGGCGCCGCAGCGACAGGCAGCGGGTGGGCTCGACGGCCACCACCGTGGCCGAGCGCGGGCGCTCGGCGAGCACCCCGAGCTCCCCCACGATCTCGCCCGGGCCCAGCTCGCCGAGCACGACCTCGGTGTGGGCGTCGGGGACCGCCTCGATGACGCGCACGCGCCCGGAGACGAGCACCAGGACGTGCTCGGCGCTCTCCCCCTCGGCGATGAGCGCCTGGCCGGCCGGGTAGTGGCGCTCGGTGGCCTCGGCGAGCAGCGCGCGGAGCTCCTCGCCGCCCAGGTTCCGGAAGATCGGCAGGCTCGACAGCGCCTCCGGCGCCAGAGCGGGAAGCGCGGCGGCCGGGAACCGGTCGCCGCGCTCCCGGCGGTCGCCGAGGGCACGGGCCAGCCAGGCCCGCACGCGAGCGTGGAGCATGGGGGGGCTGAACGGCTTGGCCAGGACATCGTCGGCCGCGCTCGACGTCCCCTCGGCGACCCGGTCGAGGTCCCGGGCCAGGAGCAGCACGGGCAGGTCCGGCCGCCCGAGGCGGCGCCGCAGCTCGGGGGCCAGCGGCGTCCCGTCGCCGCCCCCCACGGCGGCGTCCACGATGGCCAGGTCGGGCGCCAGCTCGCCGACCCGGGCCAACGCCGTCCGGGCGTCGGGCAGCGAGAGCAGGACGATGTCCTCCTCCTCGAGCACTTCCTGGATGGCGGCGACCTCGGCGGCGTCGGCCGAGACCAGCATCACGCGGCCGCCGGCGATGGCCCGCCGGGCCAGCGCGGAGCCGTGGCTGACCACCGGGGCGGCCGTCCCCTGCCCGGTCAGCTCCAGGGCCAGCCCCTCGGCGGCGGCGAAGACCTCCAGGCTCCGGCCGGCGCGGGCCCGGGCCGCCGCCTCCATGCCGGCGATGGTCCCGTCGTCGTGCGCCGGGTCGTGGTGGAACAGGGCCAGGCGGCGGACGCCGGCGGCGCGGGCCACGTCGGTGGCGTACTCGACCGTGGAGTGGCCCCAGCCCACCCGGCTCCGGTACTCCTCCTCGGTGTACTGGGCGTCGTGGATGACCAGGTCGGCGCCGGCCAGGAAGGCCACGTGCCGCTGGTCCCCGGGATGGCGGTAGCGGCCGCCGTCGAGGGGCCAGAAGGGCTCGTGATCGGTGACGTAGGCCACGGTGGCGCCGCCGCTGGAGATGCGATAGGCGATCGTGGGCGCGGTGTGGTTGAGGTACTGCGTCTCGACCAGGACGTCGCCCAGCCGGAAGAACCCCTCGTCCAGCTCCGTGAAGTGAATCCGGCTGCGCAGGTCGCGCAGCTTGATGGGGAAGTAGGCGTACTCCATCTGCCCGGCCAGGGCCTCCTCCAGCCCGCGCTGGAAGCCCAGCGGCGCGTAGATGTTCAGCTCGGTGCCGGGCTCGAAGGCGGGGACGAAGAAGGGGAAGCCCTGGATGTGGTCCCAGTGGGTGTGGCCGATGAACAGGTGCAGGCGGAGGGGCTGCCGGCTCTCCGCCAGGTGCAGGCCCAGGGCCCGGGCGCCGGTCCCGCAGTCGAGCACGATGAGCGTGCCGTCGGCGGCGCGCAGCTCCACGCAGGAGGTGTTGCCACCGTAGTGGGCCGTGCTCCGGCCGGGTGTAGCGATCGACCCCCGGGTGCCCCAGAACCGAACGCGCACAGGCGAACCTCGCGCGGCGACGGTGTGCCGCGAGAAACGGCGCATTCTAGCATGCCGCCGCGGGCGGCGGCCGGCCAGGGCGGGCGCCCGGGGGCGGGGTGTGGTTGACAGCCCGGCGCCCGTTGGTATGGAATGCGCGCGCACCGACCTTTTCACCCCGGGAGGCTCCCCATGCGGACGACCCGTAGACGGTTCCTCGGCCTGCTCGGCGGCGCCGCGGCCTCGGCCCGGCTCGGTCCCGTCCCGGCCTTCGCCCAGCCCGGTCCGATCCGGATGGGCGTGCTGGTCATCAAGGCCGGCGTGGCCGCCCCGGTCGGCGAGTCCGGGCTGCGGGGCGTGACGTTCGCGGTGGACCGGATCAACGCCGCCGGCGGCATCCTGGGCCGCAAGATCGAGCTGATCGTCGAGGAGGAGTCCAACCCCAAGGACACGGTCGAGCGCTTCCGGAAGCTCGCGCTGCAGAGCCGGGTGGACGTGGTCACGGGCGGCATCTCCACCGCCGTGGGGCTGGCCCTGGGCCCGGTGGCCGAGGAGCTCAAGACGATCTGGCTCTCCTGGGACGCCACCACCCAGAAGGGCGTCGAGGAGACGATGCCGAGGCCGCGCTACGCCTTCCGCAGCGTGGACAACGAGGCGGAGGCGGTGATGGCCTCCATCCTGACCGCGCGGCGCTACCAGGGGAAGATCAAGACCGTGGCCGGGATCAACAACGACTACTCCTACGGCCGCGACTGCTGGGCCGCCTTCCTGGCCATCATGAAGAAGTACGGCCTGAACGTGACGCCGGTGGCGGACCTGTGGCCGAAGCTCGGCACCACGGACTTCACGAGCCACGTGGCCGCCCTGCAGCAGGCCCGCCCCGACCTGGTCTTCTGCTCGTTCTGGTCGGGCGACGCCCCCATCCTGCTCAAGCAGGCCCACGCGGCGGGGCTGACCGGCAGCACGAGGTTCGTCATGAGCACCGCCGGCGGCGTCCACGAATCCCTCAAGAAGGAGTTCACGCCGGAGGGCATCATCCTCGGCTACAACTCGCTCTACTTCCAGGCGCCCGACGCCAGCCCGCTGCTGCGCGATTTCGTGCGGTGGCACCACGAGCGGTACAAGGAGTGGCCGAACTACGAGTCCGACCACGCCTACTTCACGATCGTGGCCTACCAGGCGGCGGTCGAGAAGGCGGCCCGGGCCGCCGGCGGCGGCTGGCCCCGGCCCGAGCAGGTCGTCGAGGCCCTGGAGGGCATCGAGGTCGAGTCCCTGTCGGGCCGCCGCAGCTACCGGGCCGACCACATCATGGACTGCCGGTTCTTCCAGGGGGTCACCACCCACAAGAACCGCTACGACTTCGTGACCATCGACCCGGTGGAGGTGATGCCGACCAGCCAGATCCAGAAGCCCTCCGGCATGGGGCTCTACCAGTGGATCGACTCCTGGAAGGTCTGAGGGCCCGGGCGTCCTGATCGCGCAGGCCTTCAACATCGTGCTCGGCGGCGTGTTCCACGCCGCCGTGCTCTTTCTGGTGGCGGCCGGCCTGCAGCTTGTCTTCGGCGTCCAGAAGATCCTCAACCTGGCCTGCGGCTCCTTCTACGCCCTGGGCGCCTACGCCGGCGTGAGCGCCGTCGGCTGGGCGCTGGACGCCGGGCTGCCCGCCCCGCTGTTCCCGGCGGTGCTCGTGCTGACCGGCCTGGCCCTGGCCCTCATCGGCCCGCCGGTGGAGCGGCTGCTGCGCCCCATCTACGATCGCGACGAGAGCTTCCAGCTCCTGCTGACGTTCGCCCTGGTCCTGATGTTCGAGGACGTCATCCGGTTCGTGTGGGGCACGGCGCCCCACCAGCTGGGGCAGGTCTACCTGGTCTACGGGCAGCTGCCGGTGGCGGGGCTGACCATCCCCGTCTACAACCTGGTCGTCATCGCCGCCGGGCTCGCCATCGCCGGCCTCATGGGGTGGATGCTCACGCGCACCCGCTTCGGCCGCATCGTCCGCGCCACCGCCGAGAACCGCCGGATGGCCGAGGCGCTGGCCGTGGACATGCGCCGCGTCTCGGCGCGGGTCTTCACGCTGGGGGTGGCCCTGGGCACCGTGGGCGGCGCGCTCGTCATCCCGGCCACGGCGGCCATGAACGAGATGGGCATCGAGGTGATCGTGGAGGCCTTCGCCGTCGTCGTCATCGGCGGGCTGGGCTCGATGCGCGGCGCGCTGGCCGGCGCCCTGGTCGTGGGCGTGCTCAAGGCGGTGGCCATCGCCACCTGGCCCGAGCTCGAGATGCTGGCCATCTACCTGATCGTCATCGCCGTGCTCGTCCTGCGCCCGGCCGGCCTGTTCGCCCGGGCCCCGGCGTGATCGTCCGGCTGGTCCCGGCCGCCGCCGTGGGCGCCGCCCTGCTGGCGCCCCTCGTCGTCAACGACTACCACGCGACCCTCATGCTGCCCTTCTTCGGCTACGGGGTGGCCCTGCTGGGGCTGAATCTCCTCTTCGGCTACACGGGGCTGCTGTCCTTCGGGCACGCCCTGTTCGTGGCCCTGGGCGCCTACACGGCCGCCTACCTCACCTCCGTCTTCGGGGTGCTCGACCTGGAGGTCATCCTGGCCCTGGCCGCGCTGCTGGGGGCCGCGGTCGCGCTGCCGATCGGGCTGCTCTGCGTGCGCTACGTGAAGATCTACTTCGGGATCCTCACGCTGGCCTTCGGGATGCTCTTCTACTCGTTCCTGTTCAAGTTCTACCACCTCACGGGCGGCGACGAGGGCATGCGCGTGCTGCGGCCGCGGCTGCTCGGCCAGCCCCTGTCCGACCTGGGCATGGTGGAGTTCCTGACCGGCCCCTTCTACTACTACGCGCTGGCGCTGCTGGGGCTGGCCGCGCTCCTCATGTGGCGGCTGGTGCGCTCGCCGTTCGGCCTGTGCCTGCAGGCCATCCGGGAGAACGCCGACAAGGCCCGGTCGCTGGGGGTGAGCGTGCGGGGCTGCCGGCTGACCGCCTTCGTCATCGCCGGCGTCTTCGGCGCCGTGGGGGGCGTGCTGCTGGCCGTGCCCACCGGGCTGGCCGACCCGCGGCTCGCCTACTGGACGCACTCCGGCAACCTGGTCTTCATGCTGCTGCTCGGCGGCTTCGCCAGCTTCCCGGGGCCCATCGTGGGCGCCTTCGTCTTCATCTTCCTGCAGGACCAGGTGATGTCGCTCACGCCGTACTGGCGCTTCGTGTTCGGTGCCGTCCTGGCCGGGGTGGTCCTCTTCGCGCCCCGCGGGCTCATGGGGGTCCTGTCCCGGTGAGCGCGCTCCTGGAAGCCGTCGGCATCCGGAAGCTCTACGGGGAGTTCTGCGCGCTGGACGGCGTGAGCCTGGCCGTGCGCGAGGGCGAGTTCGTCTCCATCATCGGCCCCAACGGCGCCGGCAAGACGACCCTGGTCAACGTGCTCACCGGCCTGGCGGCCCCGACCAGCGGCCAGGTCCGCTTCAAGGGCGCCGACGTGGCCGGGCTCGGCATGGAGCGGCTGGCGCGCCTGGGCCTCGCCCGCTCGTTCCAGCTCGTCAACGTCTTCCCGGCCCTCACCGTGGGCCAGACGCTGGCGGTGGCCGCCGTCGCCCGCCTGCGGCGCGGCCGGCGCCTGCTGGCCTCCCTGGCCGGCGACGCCGAGGTGCGCGCCCGGGTGGCCGAGGTGGCCGAGCTGTTCGGGCTGGCCGACCGGCTGGGGCGCCCCGCCATCACGCTGCCCCAGGGCGACAAGAAGCTGCTCGACGTGGCCAGCGCCTTCGCCCTCCAGCCCGAGCTCATCGTGCTGGACGAGCCGACCTCGGGCGTGTCCACGCGCGACAAGCACGCCATCATGGAGGTCCTGGTCGGCGCGGCCCGGCGGATGGGCATCCGGGCCATCATCCAGGTCGAGCACGACATGGACATCGTGTTCGGCTACTCGGACCGCATCGTGGCCCTGCACCAGGGCCGGGTGCTGGCCGACACCACGCCGGAGGGCATCCGGGCCGACGCCGTGGTGGTGGCGACCGTGCTCGGCGCGCCGCGCGCCTGATGCTGCGGGTGGACGACCTGACGGTGGACCTGCAGGCCAGCCGCATCCTGCGCGGGGTCACGCTGGCGGTGGGCGCCGGGGAGCTGGTGGCCCTGGTGGGGCGCAACGGCGCCGGCAAGACGACCACCCTGCGCGCGATCATGGGCTACGTGCGGCCGGTGGCCGGCCGCATCCGGTTCCGCGACCACGACCTGGTCGGCCTGCCCACCCACGCCATCGCGGCCCTCGGCCTCGGATTCTCGCCGGAGGAGAGCGAGGTGTTCGGCGACCTCTCCGTGGCCGAGAACATCGCGCTGCCCACCTGGACCCGGATCACGGCCCGCCCGGCCGCCGAGCGGATCGAGCGCGCCTACCGGGTGTTCCCCCGCCTCCGCGGCTACGCCGCCCGCGGCGGCACCCAGCTCTCGGGCGGCGAGCGCAAGATGCTCTCGGTGGCCCGGGCGCTGGCCCTGGACCCGGAGCTGCTCCTGCTCGACGAGCCCTTCGAGGGCCTGTCGCCGGCCATCGTCCCCGCCGTGGCCGCCTCGGTGGCGGAGATCACCCGTCTGGGGCTCGGCATCCTGCTGGCCGAGTCCAACATCCACCACGTGCCCGCGCACACCGACCGCTTGTACGTCATCGAGCGCGGCGAGATCATCTTCGCCGGCCAGCCGCAGGACGTCCGGCGCGACCCGGCCGTGCTGCGCATCATCGGAGGGACCCCCTGATGCACGCCCTGCCCCTGATCCCCACCTCGGTCGTCGGCTCCCACGGCAAGCCCGGCTGGTGGTTCGCCCTGGTCAAGGCCTACGAGGCCGGCGAGGCCGGCCCCGCCGACCTGGAGGAGATGTTCGACGACGCCGCCCGGGCCGCCATCCGCGACATGGAGGAGGCCGGCATCGACGTCATCACCGACGGCGAGGTGCGCCGGCTGGACGGCTACGTGGACTCCTACTACGCGATCATCGGCGGCATCCGGCCGCTGCCGGTGCGTCGCAAGCTCGGGCCCTGGGGCTACGACCAGCAGACGCGATACGAGGCGGTCGGGCGGATCGAGGTACCGGCCACCGGCCTGGGCATCGTCAAGGAGTTCGAGTACCTCAAGGCCCACGCCACCCGGCGGACCAAGGCCACCTGCGCCGGGCCGTTGACCTTCGGCTCGCGCATCCATCCCGGCGGCATCTACCGCAGCGTGGTGGAGGTGGCCGAGCGCTTCGCGGAAGTGATCAACCAGGAGCTGAAGGCGCTGGTGGCCGCCGGCGCCGACTGGATCCAGATCGACGAGCCGGCCCGCGGCAACGTCTCCGGCCAGGAGATGGCCCGCCTGTTCAACCTGGCCACCGAGGGCGTGCGGGCGCGGCTGGGCTTCCACATCTGCTTCGGCAACCGGTACGGCCGCTCCCGCTTCGCCCGCTCCTACGAGCCCTACTTCCCGGGGCTGCTGACGGCGCGCGCCGACCAGTTCGTCCTGGAATTCGCCGGCCGCGAGATGAGCGAGCTCGACCTCTGGAAGACGTACGGCGACGGCCGGGAGCTGGGCGCCGGCGTCATCGACGTCAAGGGCTTCCATCCCGACACGCCGGAGGAGGTGGCCCGGCGCATCCGCCGGGTGCTCGAGGTCTGCCCCGCCGAGCGGCTGACGGTGAACCCCGACTGCGGCTTCGGCTGGTCGCCGCGCTCCATGTGCAACCAGAAGCTCCGCGCCCTGGCCCAGGGCGCCGCGCTGGTCCGCCGGGAGCTGACGGGGCGCTGAGCGCCGCCGGCCGGATGATAGACTTTCGCCGTGGCGCTCCCGCTCGAGGGCATCGTGGTGGCCGACCTCACCCAGAACGTGGCCGGCCCCTTCTGCACGCAGATCCTGGGCGACATGGGGGCCGACGTCGTCAAGATCGAGCGGCCGGGCCGCGGCGACGACGCGCGCGCCTGGGCCCCGCCCTGGTGGGGTGAGGAGCCGGCCACCTTCCTGGCCCTGAACCGCAACAAGCGCAGCCTGGCTCTCGACCTCAAGAGCGCGGCCGGGCGGCGGGTGCTCGACCGGCTGCTGGCCCGCGCCGACGTCGTGGTGCTGAGCCTGCGCGCCGGCGCCGCGGCGGGCCTGGAGCTGGACTTCGCCGCCGTCCGCGCCGTGAACCCGCGGGTCGTCTACTGCGCCATCACGGCCTACGGCACGCGCGGGCCCCTGCGCGACCTGCCCGGCTACGACCCGATGATGCAGGCCTTCGCCGGCCTCATGTCCGTCAACGGCCACCCGGGGCAGGAGCCGGCCCGGGTGGGGACGTCCATCGTGGACATGGGCACGGGTATGTGGGCCGCCCTCGGCATCGTGGCCGGGCTCCGCCAGCGCGAGGCGACCGGGCAGGCGGTCGAGGTGACGACCTCGCTGTTCGCCACCGCGCTCATGTGGGTCTCGTACCACGCCATGGGCTACCTGGCCTCCGGCGAGGTGCCGGCGCCCCAGGGCTCGGGCACGGCGATGATCGCGCCCTACCAGGCCTTCCCCACCGCCGACGGCTACGCCATGCTGGCCGCGCCGTCCGACGCCATGTTCGCCCGGCTGGCCCAGGCGCTGGGCGCCCCGGAGCTGGCGGCCGACCCTCGCTTCAAGGACAACCCGGGCCGCGTCCGCCACCGCCCGGCGCTGGTGGAGGCCATCAGCGCGCGCACGCGCCCGCTGTCCACCGCCGCCCTGCTGGAGACGCTGCGGCGTCACGGC
>JBBIIW010000067.1:0-10036 GCA_037446305.1 Candidatus Rokuibacteriota bacterium | reverse complement strand
GCGACGGGCGCGCGCCCGGTCCACGTCCCGCGCGGCGGCCAGCGCCATGGCGGCGGTGCGCGGGTTGCGGAAGCAGGGCACGCCCAGGCGGTCCAGCACCTCCACCCCGGCCTCGGTCAGGCTGCCGCCCAGCCAGCACACCAGGACGGGCTTGGGCGCCTCCGCGGCCACCCTGGCCACGTTCTCGGCGCGCTCCACGCCGCGGGCCCCGGTCACGGTCGTCACGACGGCGTCGGTCCGGGGATCGCTGACCAGCGTGGCCAGCACCTTCTCGAACAGCGCCTCGGTGAGGCCGGCCGTGACGTCCACCGGGTTGTCGCGCGTCACCGCGTACGCCGGCAGCAGCTGGCCCAGCGCCTGGACGGTGCCCGGGGCCAGCCGCGGCAGCGGCAGGCCGTGCGCCTCCAGGTGATCGGCGGTCATGATGGAGGCGCCGCCCGACGTCGTGAGCACGGCCACGCCGCGGCGGGGCGCCCGGCGCTCGCGCGCCAGGAAGCCCGCCACCTCCACCAGCTCCTCGAACGTCTCAACCTCGGCGATGCCCAGGTGGCGGGCCACCGCGCGCCAGGCCGCGTGCGAGCCGGCCAGGGCCCCGGTGTGGGTGAGCGCGTTCCGCCGCCCGGCCGGGGAGCGGCCCAGCTTGAGCGCCACCAGCGCCTTGCCCCGCGCCAGGAGCGTGGCCGCCGCGCGCTTGAACCGCTCGCCGTCGCGGATGCCCTCCGCCACCAGGGCCACGGCGCGCGTGCGCGCGTCGTCCGCGAAGTATTCCAGGCACTCGGAGACCGTCACGTCGATCTCGTTGCCCGTCGAGATCATCGCGCTCACGCCGATGCGACGGTCGAACGCCCGGTTGACGATGACGCCGCCCAGGGCGCCGCTCTGGGAGGCGATGCCCAGCGCCCCCGGGATCAGCTCGGCGACGCCGCCGGCCGGCGAGAAGGTGAGCGGCACCCGGTCCCAGCAGTTGATGAAGCCCAGCATGTTGGGGCCCAGCACCGTCATCCCCGCCTCCCGGGCCACCCGCCGCAGGCGCTCCTGGCGCTCGCGCCCGGCGGCGTCGGTCTCGCCGAAGCCGGCGGTCAGGATGACGGCCCCCGGCACGCCGAGGCGCGCCGCCTCGGCCAGGACCGCCTCCACCTCGGGTCCCGGCACCCCGATCCAGACGATGTCCGGCCGCTCGGGGAGCGCGGCCAGGCTCGGGAAGGCCGGCAGACCGCCGATCTCCGCGTGGCGGGGGTTGACGGGGTAGACGCGTCCCGCGTATCCGTGCTGCCGCAGGTAGAGCAGCGGCCGGGCGCCCGGGCGCGCGAGGTCCGCCGGGCAACCGGCCAGCGCGATGGACTGCGGGCGGAGAAAGGCCGCCAGCCGGCTCACGCGCAGGGAACAGGCGCCAGCTGGCGATAGAGATCCAGGTAGCCCTCGATCTCGCGTTCCGGCGGATACTGCCGCTCCACCAGCGCCCGACCGGCGGCCCCCAGCCGGGCGCGGAGCGCGGCATCGCGGGCCAGCAGGCCGGCCCGCGCCTCGAACGCGGTCTCGTCCCCGAACAGCAGGCCAGTCACGCCGTCCTCGATCAGCGACCGGTTCCCCTCGATATCCGAGGCCAGGACCGCGCGGCCGAGGGCGAGCGCCTCCAGGATCGAGTTGGCCATGCCCCCCTCGGAGGTGGAGCAGTTGAGGACGACGTCGGCCTGCGCGAGCAGCGAGGCCATCTGGGCGTGCGGCACGGCGCCGATGTGCCGCGCCCACGGCCGGTCGGCGATGGCCCGCAGCAGGGCCTCGCCCTCGTCGGGATCCAGGATGGGCCCGGCGTAGAGCAGGCGCAGCGACGGCTCCCGGGCCACCAGCCGATCGAAGGCCGCCAGGGGGAAGCGCGGGCGCTTGACGGGCCGGATGCCCGCCGGGAAGACGAAGAGCGTGCGCTGGTCGGGCAGGCTCCAGCGGGCCGTGAGGTCGAAGGGGACCGCGGCCAGCACCGCCGCCTGGGGCACGACCGCCAGCCGTCCGGCCACCTCCGGCACCGCCGCCGCCACGCGGCGCCCGATGGAGTCGTGGAAAACGGCCACCGCCGCCGCCGCCCCCAGGACGCGACGCACCGCGGGGGCGCGGGAGGGATCGCTCAGGTCGTGGTTGGCGTCGGTCCCCGTGATGGTGACCAGCAGCGGGACCTCCAGCCGGCGCGCCACGCGCAGCGCCACCGGCCCCGCCCGCCAGGCGTGGAAGACGTGGACGATGGCCGGCCGGAACGTCACCACCTGGGCCTCGACGGCGGCCTCGGCGGTGGTGGCGAGGTCCCACACCTGCAGGGCCAGGCCGCGCTCGCGCAGCCCGCGCGCGACTCGCTCCACCGTGACGGCGTTGCCGCGGACGGACGGAAACGCGAAGGGAGCGAGGAGCGCGACCCGCGGCGGCATGCCGTTCAGAAGAATACGGGCATCCCCGGGTCCCGTCCAGTCACGGTGCCCGGAATCGGCGGCGCAGGCCGCGCCATCCTATAATGATGGGCATGGCGGAGGATGACGACCGCGGTCACCCGCTCGAGTGCCGGCAGATCGCCGAGCTGCTCGGCGACTACTTCGATGGGACCCTGCCCCGGCACATGGCCGAGCTGCTGGAGTGGCACATCGACGGCTGCGGTCCCTGCGTCGGATTCCTGAACACCTACCGCACGACGATCCGCGTCACCCGGCGCCTCCCCGACACCCCCATGCCGCCGGAGCTGAAGAAGCGGCTGCTGGCGGTCCTCAAGGCCCGGCAGGGCTCGTAACGCCGGTTACGCCAGCCTGGCCCGGAGCCAGGCGCTCAGGCCATCCACCAGCGTCACCATCACATAGACGGCCAGGATCAGCGTGAGCAGCTGCTGCTCGTGGAACAGGCTGATGGCGACGTGGATCCGCTGGCCCAGGCCGCCGGCGCCGACGAACCCCAGGACGGCCGCCGCCCGGATGTTGACCTCCCACCGGTAGAGCGCGTACGAGACCAGCTGCGGCAGCGCCTGGGGGAGGATGCCGTAGAGGACGATGCCCGCGCGCCCGGCGCCGGCGGCCTGCAGCGCCTCCAGGGGACGCGGATCCACGTCCTCCAGCACCTCGGCGAAGAGCTTGCCGAGCACCCCCCCGGTGTGGATGCCCAGCGCCAGCACCCCGGGAAACGGCCCCAGGCCGACCACGAAGACGAAGACGAGCGCCCAGGCGATCTCGGGGACCGTCCGGCACACGGCCAGGATGACGCGGACCAGCCCCACCAGGGCCACGCCCAGCGCCATCCGGGCCGGCCCGGGCCGCCGCGCCTCGGCGAGCGGCCCCCGGTACAGCGTGCGGGTCGCCCCCAGCCCCAGCGGGACGGCGAGCGCCACGGCCAGTGCCGAGCCCACCAGGGAGATGGCGAACGTCTCCCAGGCCCCGCGCGCGGCGTCGCTCAGCGCCGCCGGCGACAGGTCGGGCGGGAAGAGCCGCGCGACGTAGGCGGCGACGTGCCGGAGCGCCTCTCCCGCCAGGAGCGCCCTGACGTCGATGCCGGTGCCCGCCCAGGACCAGAGGACGAGGGCCACCGCCCCGGCCGTGACGAGCGGCGGCCACCACCGGGGCTGCGGCGCGGCGCCGGTCGCGACGCGGGCCATGCTCAGCCCACCACCCGGGCGCGGATGTACCCGCTGACGAGCTCGACGGTCGCCACCAGGAGCAGCAGGACGGCCAGGAGCGTGAGCACCTCGTCGAACTGGAACATGCGCATGCTCAGCTCGATCTGCTGGCCGAGGCCGCCGGCGCCGACGAACCCCATGATGGCCGAGGCCCGGATGGCGCACTCCCACCGGTACAGGGTGTACGAGACGAGGTGCGGCAGCGCCTGGGGCAGCAGCCCGTACAGGACCACGCCCGACCTGCCGGCGCCGCCGGCATGCAGGGCCTCGAGCGGCTGCGGGTCGACGCCCTCCAGGATCTCCGAGTAGACCTTGCCCAGCATGCCGCCGTAGGCCACGCCCAGGGCGAGGACGCCCGGGAACGGTCCCAGGCCGACCGCGCGGACGAACATGAACGCCCACACGTACTCCGGGATCGAGCGGAAGACCGACAGGGTCCCCCGGGCCAGCCCCCAGGGCAGCAGCGCCAGCAGGCGCCGGACGGGCCCGCCCGCCTGCTCGTGCAGGATTCCGCGCCAGGTGAGCGACGAGGTGGCCAGCATGCCCAGGGGCAGGCCGATCGCCAGCGCCAGCACCATGCCCATGACGGAAATCTGGATGGTCTCGGCCACCGGCCGGGCCAGGAAGGCGATGAAGTCCGCGTCCAGGCGCGGCGGCAGCGCGCCCGCCACGAAGCGGGCGACGTTGGCGCGCGCCTCCGGCTGCAGCAGCAGGCGCGGGTCGACCTCCGCCTCGCGCAGGGCGAGGACGAACGTGGCTCCCAGCGCGAGAACCAGGAGTCGCGACAGGCGCGGCCTACCGGGGGAAGCCGGCGAGGGGACGGCAGGCCACGCCAAAACGATCCCGGCTCCGGGCCAGGATCGCCACCTCGCGCTCCTGGTCCTGATCGCCGGCGTACAGCGCCTCGAGCCGGGCGGGCTCCACCTGGGCAGGCGCCAGGTCGAAGCGCACGCGTCCGTCGCGGATGCCGACGATCCGAGGGAAGTTCGCCAGGGCCAGCTCCACGCTGTGCAGGTTCATCAGCAGGGTCTTGCCGGCGGCGGCGGACAGGTCGCGCAGGAGGGTGACGATGGCCGCGGCCAGGGTCGGATCGACCGATGACACCGGCTCGTCGGCCAGGATCACGTCGGGATCCTGCACCAGCACCCGGGCGATGGCCACCCGCTGCTGCTGTCCGCCCGACAGCGTATCGGTACGGGCGTGGAGCTTGTCGGGGATGCCGACCCGGCCCAGCGCGCGCGCCGCGACATCCAGACCGCGCGGCCGCACGAGAGACGCGAGCGCGGTCAGCGCCGACCAGCGTCCCAGGTTGCCGGCCAGCACGTTGTGGACGACCCGGAGACGACCGACCAGGTTGTGCTGCTGGTAGATGGTCCCGATCCGGCGCCGGGCCGCCCGCAGGGCACGGCCTGACAGCGTGGTCACGTCGACGCCGTCGAGCCGCAGCGTCCCGCGCGTGGGGCGCAGGGTCAGGTTGAGCAGGCGGAACAGCGTCGTCTTGCCGGCGCCGCTCGGCCCGATGAATGCCACGTGCTCGCCGGGCGCGATGGTCAGCGACACCTCGTCCAGCGCCAGGGTCCCGTCCGGGAAGCGCTTGCCGAGACCGTCGAGCTCGTACATGCCGCTACTTCAGCAGGCCGGCCGCGATCGCGGCGTCCTCGATCGCCTTCCAGTCGGCGTCGTGCGCGCGGATGTACTTCCTGGTCCGGTGCAGGTCGAGCAGCGCCCGATCCTCGGGGCGGCCGTAGTCGAGCTTGAGGAACGCCGCCGCGATCCGCTCCTGCAGGCCCCGGTCCAGGTCGCCGCGCACGGTCCAGACGTAGTCGACGTACGGCGGCGTGACGTAGAAGACGTCCACCCGGCCGGTGTCCACCTTCTGCTGCTGGACCAGCTTCTCCCACACCAGGATGTTCAGGGCTCCGGCGTCGACCCGGCCCGACTCCACCCAGAGGGCCGTCGCGTCGTGGGCCCCGGAGAACGCCATCTGCTTGAGGTCGCGCTCCGGGGCGATGCCCGCCTGCAGGAGGAAGTACCGCGGCATCAGATGGCCCGAGGTCGACGACACGGAGCCGAAGGCGAACGTCTTGCCCTTCAGGTCGGCGAGGCTTCGAATGCCCGAGCCGGGCCGGGCCACGAACACGGACCTGAACTCGGCATCCTCCTGCCGCATGACGAGCCGGCGTGCGGTCCCGTTCGTGCGGCGCTGGGCCTGGACCGACGTGAAGCCCCCGTACCAGACGAGGTCGAGCTTCCCGGCCGCCAGCCCTTCCACGGTGGCCGCGTAGTCCACGACGGGCGTGAACCGCACCTCCATGCGCAGCTCGCGCGCCAGGTACTCGGCGAAGGGGCGGTAGATCCGGAGAAGCTCGCTCGGGTTCTCGTCCGGGATCGCCGAGACGCGAAGGACCGGCGGGAGGTCCGCCGGTGACGCGGCCGGCGCCAGCGCCGACGCCGCCACGGCCAGCGCAGCCGTCGTCAGCAGCGCTCGAATCATGCGGTCACCCCCAGGGAGGCGGTCGTGATCGTAGTGTTTCGATGCAGCCCGGCGGAGAGGGATTCGATAACGATCGCGAATCGAAGGCGCCGATAGCAGCCAGCGCCTGCCATCGGGGTGCGCCGATCGAAGGCCAGCTCAGGCGCTGACGCGGATGCCAGGCTCGGACAACACCTCGCCGATCTCCCAGCAGGGCTCGCCCCGCTTCGCGAAGCCCTCCTGGACTGTGCGCGCCTGATCGGCGGCGACGGAGAAGAGCAGGCCCCCCGAGGTCTCCGACTCGAACAGCAGGGGGAGGAGGCCGGCCGGGACGTCGGGCTCGATCCGCAGCCGCGGTCCCAGCGCCGATTCCACGTGCCGGCGGTTGCGCCGCATGCCGCCCGACAGGTGTCCCTGCCCGGCCAGCTCGACCGCCCCGGGGAGCACCGGCAGCCGGCCGGCGGCGATCGCAACCCCCACGCCGGAGGCCTCGACCATCTCGGCGACATGGCCCAGCAGGCCGAACCCGGTGATGTCGGTGGCCCCCCGCGCTCCCGCCTCGACAGCCACCTCGGCCGCCGCCCGGTTGAGCCGCAGCATGCTGGCGACGGCCGCTGCCAGCGGGGCCTGCACGCCCGGGGCGTCGGCCTTGGCCGCGGTGGTGATCACGCCGGTCCCCAGGGGCTTGGAGAGGAACAGCCGGTCGCCGGGCCGCAGCCCGCCCTTGAGCAGCACCCGGTCGGGATGCACCCGGCCGGTCACGCAGAGGCCGTACTTCGGCTCCGGGTCCACGATGGTGTGCCCGCCGCAGACGACCCCGCCCGCCTCGGCGACCTTCTCCGCCCCGCCCCGGAACACCTCGGCGATGACGGCCTTGGGAAACTCGCGCGGAAACCCCGCCACGGCCAGCGCGAAGAGGACCTCGCCCCCCATGGCGTAGACGTCGGACATCGCGTTCGAGGCGGCGACCGCGCCCCAGGTGTAGGGGTCGTCCACGACCGGGGGGAAGAAGTCGACGGTCTGCACGATGGCCAGGTCCGGCGCCAGCCGGTACACGGCCGCGTCATCGGCCCGCCCCAGCCCCACGAGCAGCGCCTCGGGCACGCCCGCGGCGCTCCTCAGCACCGCCAGCACCTCCTGGAGATCTCCAGGAGCCATCTTGGAGGCTCAGCCGGCGCAGCTGGCGTAGGCGGTGAGGCGGATCTCCGTTCCCGTCCGGGTCGGCTCGGCCATGCTATTGAGACGCCGGGCTCCCGACCCGGGATTCGACGAAGCCCAGGAAGGCCCGGGCCAGCGGCGAGCGCGTGCGGTCGCGGTGGGTGACGACGTAGAAGGAGCGGGCCACCGTCAGGTCGGCGACCTTGACGCACCGGAGGAGCCCGGCCCGGCACTCGTCCTCGACCGCGCGCCGGGACATCAGCGTGATCCCCACGCCCGCGCGGACGGCCTGCTTGACCGCCTGCGTGGAGCCGATCTCCCCGGCGACCCGGAAGCCGGCCAGGTCGGCGCCCACCTCCGCCAGCGCCCGCTCCAGGGCCTCGCGGGAGCCCGAGCCCCGCTCGCGCACGATGAGCGGCTGGCTCTTGACGTCGGCCAGCGTGACGCTCTCCACGCCCGCCCACGGATGGCCGGCCGGCACGACGATGACCAGCTCGTCCGGCATCAGCTCGCGCGCCTGCAGCGCGCGGCTCGCCGGCCGTGCTCCCACCACGCCGACCTCCACCCGCGCCTCCTCCACCCAGTCGCTGACCTGGCGGCTGGAGCCGATCAGCAGGCTGATGGAGATGTCCGGGTACCGCGCCTTGAAGCCTCCGATCAGCGCCGGCAGCACGTACTCGCCGGGAATCGTGCTGCCCCCCACCACGAGGTGTCCGCTCATCCGGCCCTGGAACTCGTCCACGGCCTGCCGGGCCTCACGGGCCAGGGCCAGGATGCGGCGGGCGTAGCCCAGCAGGAGCTGACCGGCCGGCGTCGGCGCCGCGCCCCGTCCCAGGCGATCCAGCAGCGGCACCCCCACCTCCTCCTCCAGCGCGCGCACGTGCTCGGACACGGTGGGCTGGGTCAGGTGCAGCGCCTCGGCGGCGCGGGAGAAGCTGCCCAGCTCAGCGACCCTGGCGAAGACCTCCAGCCGGCGCAGGTCCATCGGCGGTCCGGGGGCCGGGCGCCCGGGCGGGCGCCCCGGCATGCGATGTCAGTGGCAGGAGCAGCCGCCGCCGCAGCAGCCGCCCGCCGGCATCGCGGACGGCGCGAACCCGGAGGCGGTCTTGAGGGCGACGACCGAGAGCTTGCGCTTGACGTCCTGGCTCTGGCAGGCGGGACACGCCACGGCCGCGCCCGGCGCCGGCACGTAGCGCTCGAAGTCGGCGCCGCACCCCCCGCAGCGGTACTCGTAGATGGGCACGGCTACTGCCCTCCCCGCTGCACGTAGCTCTTCACGAACTCCTCGGCGTTCTCCTCCAGGATGTCGTCGATCTCGTCGAGGAGCTTGTCGATGTCCTCCTTGATCTTCTTGCCCTTCTTGGCCAGCTCGGGGCTGCCGGCGGCGCCGTCGCCGCCTTCGGCGGGCTTGGTCGGTCTCGCTTCCTTCTTCTTCTGCTCAGCCATAGGGCTCTCCGTGGCACCCGAGGTGCCGCTTCCGCGCCGTGAGGACGCGCCTGCGCCTACCCGATTCTAGCAGAAGGCGTGCCGCTGATCCCGTTTTCAGCCCCGCCGGAACTGGCGGGACAGCGTGAGGGTCTGGTGCTGGTAGGACGAGCCGAGCCCGACGCCGTAGAGCCGCTCGGGACGGGCGGCCAGGCGCTCGAAGAGCACCTTGAACGACGTCTGCCCGTCGTACACCATGAACGGCACCTCCCGGGCCCGGACCTCCATGACGACCTTGGTCCCGAGGACGTCGCCCTCGCCGAAGCCGAAGCCGGGGTCGAAGAAGCCCGCGTAGTGCGTCCGGATCTCCCCCGCCCCCGCATCGTAGACCACCATCTCCGCCGCGAAGTCCGGCGGCACCCGGATGCGCTCCTTGGAGACCAGGATGTAGAAGCGGTTGGCTTCCAGGATGTAGCCGTCCCGGGCCGGGCGCTTGATGGCCTCCCAGAACTCGGCCGGATCGTAGTGATCCACCCGGGCCAGGTCCACCGCCGGCGGGTTGGGGTGGGCCCGGTAGCCGATGATCCCGCCCGTGCGGCGCCCGGAGAGATCGACGCCCATGCAGAGCCCGTCGTTGAACGTCACGCGCTCGAGCGGGATCGGCCGGTCCTCGTCGTCGTACAGCAGCGGCTGGGCCGCGTACACCTCGGCCAGCTCGGCGTCCGACAGCAGCGAGGGCCCGCTCGCCAGCCGCAGCTGGTTCAGGGCCAGCCCGGTGTGCACGCGGACCGGAAACGACTGGGGCGAGATCTCCAGGTACAGCGGGCCGCGGTAGCCGCGCCGGATCTCGTCGAAGCGCGGCGTGCCGTCGGTGATGACCCGGGTGAAGATGTCGAGCCGCCCCGTCGTGCTCTTGGGATTGCAGCGGCCACGCAGGTGCCCGGGCAGCGCCAGCGACTCCAGGAGCGGCACCAGGTACACCGAGCCGCGCTGCAGCGTCACCCCGGCCTCCAGCGAGAGCCGGTCGATGACCAGATCGCCGTCGCCGGCCTCGCCGGGCGCCAGGCGCTCCTGCACGCTCTCCCGGAACGGCAGGAAGCTGGCGCGCAGCTGATAGGCGACGGTGCCAAGGCGCAGGTCGAGGCTCGCCGGCTGGAACTGGCTCTCCCGCATCGGAACCGCGGGCACGATCCAGCCCGCTTCCACCGCCCCGCGGAGCGCCTGGTACGGCAGGACGCCGGAACCGGCCGGCGGCATCATCGGCGCTCCACTTAGCACCCGCCGTCGGCGGCCGTCAACCGGCGGGCCCGCGCGTGCCGGCCCGCCCGCGGGCCCCGCCG
>JBBIIW010000066.1:0-10062 GCA_037446305.1 Candidatus Rokuibacteriota bacterium | reverse complement strand
GCAGGCTCCGCGTGGGCAGGACCAGCAGGCCCCGCGCGGCCAGGACCAGCAGGCCCCGCGTGGGCAGGATCAGCAGGCTCCGCGCGGCCAGGACCAGCAGGCCCCGCGTGGGCAGGATCAGCAGGCGCCGCGTGGGCAGGACCAGCAGGCCCCGCGTGGCCAGGACCAGCAGGCCCCGCGCGGCCAGGACCAGCAGGCCCCGCGTGGCCAGGATCAGCAGGCCCCGCGTGGCCAGGATCAGCAGGCCCCGCGTGGTGGGGATAGCAGCATCCAGGCCCCGCGCGGCCAGGAGCAGGGCAGCGTCCAGGCTCCGCGGTCGCTGGCCGGAGCCAAGCAGCCGGCCCGCGGCAACCTGAGCAAGGCCTCCTCGCTCGTCGCCGAGGCCGAGGCGGCTTGCAAGGCAGGCGACATGAAGACGGCCCGGATGAAGGCCAAGGCCGCCATCTCGGAGCTGAAGTAACCACTGTTCGCCGGCGGAGGGCCTCGGGGGCGTGCCCCCGGGGCCCTTCGTGTCTCCGCCTGTAAGGAGGTCTCGGGAGCTGGGCCAACGCCCGGCTCCCGCGAAGGTCAGCTAGGCCCGCAGACGCCGGGCCTCGGCGAGCACGCGGTCGACGAAGGCGCCGGCGCGGCCCGTGTAGCGGGCCGGGTCCAGCACCCGGTCCAGCTCCCCGGCCGGCAGCGTCCCGGCCACGCGCGGGTCGGCCAGCAGCACATCCCGGAACGACCACCGGCCGTCGTGCGCCTGCATGGCCGCCTCGTACACGATCTCGTGGGCGGCGTTCCGCCCCAGCGTCTCGCCCAGCCGGAGCATCACGGCCTCGGAGGCCAGGAGGCCCCCGAGCCGGTCGAGGTTCTCCCGCATGCGGTCCGGGCGCACGCGCAGCCCGGAGGCGACGTGCAGCGTCCACGCGAGGGCCGCGCTGGCCAGGCAGCATGCCTCGGGCACCAGCACCCACTCGGCCCGGCCGGCACTCATGTCCCGCTCGTGCAGGGGGACTGCGGTCTCCAGTGCCGTGCCGGCCAGACCGCGGAGCAGCCGGCCGATGGCGACGATGCGCTCGGCGTGCGCCGGGTTGCGCTTGTGCGGCATCGTCGAGGAGCCGACCTTGCCGGCCGGGAAAGGCTCCTCCAGCTCGCCGATCTCCGGACGCGACAGCTCGATGACCTCCTGAGCGATGCGGGCCAGGCCTCCACCGATCATGGCCAGCAGCGTGACGAACTCGGTGACGGCGTCGCGGGCGGCGTGCCACGCGATCGACGGCACCCCGAGGCCGAGCCGCCCCATGACCCGCCGCTGCAGCTCCTCCCCGGCCTCGCCGAACCCGGCCAGCGTGCCGACCCCGCCCGCCAGCTGCCCCACCAGCAGCCGGGGCGCGGCCTGGTCGAGGCGGTCGGCGTGCCGCAGCAGCTCGGCCACCCAGCCGGCCACCTTGAAGCCCAAGGTGATCGGCAGCGCCGGCTGGGCGTGAGTGCGGCCTGCCATCAGCGTGTCCCGGTGCCGGGCGGCCAGCTCCGCCAGGACCTCGGCCAGGCGGGCGACGTCGCGCCGGACGATGCCGTGCGCCTGGCGCAGCTGGAGCACGAGCGCCGTGTCCATGATGTCCTGCGTGGTCGCCCCCCAGTGCACCCAGCGCCCGTGCTCGCCCGCCGCGCGCTCCAGGGCCCGGAGCACGGGCACCAGCGGGTGGGCGGTGACCCCCAGCCCCTGCTTGACCGCCGCCAGGTCCAGCGCGTCCACGCGGGCCGCCCGGGCGATGGCCTCGGCGGCATCGCGCGGGATCAGCCCGAGCGCCGCCTCCTCCAGGGCCAGGGCCGCCTCCACGTCCAGCCAGCGCTGCAGCATGGCCTGCTCGTCGAAGACGGCGCGCATCTCCGCCGTCGCGAACTGGTCGCCGAAGAGCTGGGAATCGATCAGGTGGCTAGGCACCGCTGCGGCGCCCGGCCAGGAAGTGGAAGTGGACGTGATACACGACCTGCCCGCCCTCGGGGCCGCAGTTGACCGTCACCCGGTATCCCCGCTGGCCGAACCCCTTGGCCTCGCCGATCCTCCGGGCCGCCAGCAGACACCGGCCGATCACGTCCACGTCGCCCGGCTCCATCGTCAAAATGGAGTCGATGTGGCGCCGGGGAACGATCAGCAGATGCACCGGCGCCTTCGGGTAGATGTCCTTGAAGGCCAGGACGTGCTCGTCCTCGTACTCGACGTCGGCCGGGCTCTGTCGCGCGACGATGCGGCAGAACAGACAGTCCCGGTCGCGCTCGGTCACGGTCCTGTATAATACGCCGCCGGCCGGTGGCCGGAAGGAGAGGCCTGATGGGAACGTGCCCGAAGTGCAAGCGGCGCATCCGGAAGAACGGGAACCATATCAAGCTCGGCAGCGTCTGGTACCACAAGCGCTGCCCGGTCTCGCGACCGGCCTCGCGCCCGTCCTAGCCGCCCGCCGTCGCCCGCCCCCTCCCGACCGCCGGGGCAGCCCCTCCGGTCGAGCCGTAACCGAGCGGAACCAAAGGCTCAGCAGCGAAGGGAAAATCCTGCCGGCTCCCGCCCGGGTTCCTGCCATGATCCGAGAGAGGTGAGCCACCGGGCATGCCACCGACCAGGAGGAGCCTTATGAAGGACGAGGCGATTCGACGGAAGATCCGGCAGCGGCTCGAGGCCGGCGCGCTGCCGCGGCAGCTGCCGGCCATGACGACCGGCCCCGGCCAGGCCCTGCCCGACGTGAACTTCAGCGTGGACGCCGCGATCGGGATCACGAAGTGCTCGGGCTGTGACGGTCCCCGAGCGCAGATCGCGTATCGCTACCTCGACGGCACCATCATCCGCTTCCACGGCCAGTGCCACCGCATCTGGGACGAGGAGCGCAAGCAGCCCAGCCAGTCCGCCGCCTGACCTTCCCCCTGACGCGCGACGGGCCGGGGCGGCGCGCCCCGGCCCGTCGCCGGCGTGCCGGTGGCGTGAAGATGGTGGAGGGTAAGGGATTCGAACCCTCGACCTCGGCGTTGCGAACGCCGCGCTCTCCCAGCTGAGCTAACCCCCCGCCCGGTCAAACGGTCCCATTCTACACGCCCCGGCTACCGGCGCTACCCTGACGGCCGCCGTCGCCCCCGGCCTGGCCGAGCGCGCCCAGGAGGTCCATGGGCACCGGGAAGAAGGTCGTGGTGTTCCGCTCGGACGAGATGGCCAGCATGGTCTGCAGGTAGCGCAGCTGGATGCCGAGCGGCTCGCGGGCCAGCACCGCCGCCGCCTCGGAGATCTTGGCCGCGGCCTGGAACTCGGCGTCGGCCGCGATGATCCGGGCCCGGCGGTCCCGCTCGGCCTCGGCCTGCCGGGCCATGGCCCGCTGCATCTCGGCCGGCAGGTCCACGTGCTTGACCTCCACCGAGGTGACCTTCACGCCCCAGGGGTCGGTGTGCTCGTCGATGATGCGCTGCAGCTGCTGGTTGATCTTCTCCCGCGCCGACAGGAGGTCGTCCAGCTCGACCTGGCCCAGCACGCTGCGCAGGGTGGTCTGGGCCATCTGGGACGTCGCGTACAGGTAGTCCTCGACCGAGATGACGGCGCGCTCGGGATCGACGACCCGGAAGTAGATCACGGCGTTGACCTTGATGGAGACGTTGTCCCGCGTGATGACGTCCTGGGGCGGCACGTCCATGGTCACGGTGCGGAGGCTCACCTTCACCATCTTGTCGATGATGGGCACCAGCAGCACCAGCCCCGGGCCGTTGCCGCTCCCCCCGGGGTTGAAGACGGACCGGGCCGTCCGGCCCAGCCGGAAGATGACGGCGCGCTCGTACTCGCGCAGGATGCGGGCGAACGAGCCCACCACGAACACCACGAAGACGATGAGGATGAGCAGCAGCAGCGTGTCGACCGTGATCATGACGCCCCTCCGACCCGGGCCCCGGCCCTGGTGACCTTCAGCGTGAGTCCCTGCACGTCCACCACGACCACCGCCGCCCCGTCCTCCACCGGCTCGTCGGCCACCGCCCGCCACAGCTCCCCCTGCACCGCCACCAGGCCCTCGGGCTTCAGCGGGCCGCGGGCCACGGCCACCTGGCCGATCAGCCCCGAGGCGCCCAGGACCGGCCGGCGCCTCAGCGCGCGCACGCCGGTGGTCAGGACGAACAGCAGCAGCCCCGCGGTGGCGGCCACCGTGGCGCCGACCACCCACCACGAGACGCCCAGGCCGCCCAGCTCCGGCGCATCGAACAGCATGAGCGACCCCAGGGCCATCGCCACGATGCCGCCCACGGCCAGCACGCCGTGGCTGACGACCGCCGCCTCCGCCACCAGCAGCACGATGCCGAACAGGATCAGCAGCAGCCCCGCGTAGTTGATGGGCAGGCTCTGGAAGGCGAAGAAGGCCAGGATCAGCGAGATGCCGCCGATCACGCCGGGCAGGATGGCGCCGGGATTGTACAGCTCGGCCAGCAGCCCGACCGTACCCAGCATCATCAGCACGTAGGCGACGTTGGGGTCGCTGATGATGCCCAGCACCTGGTCGCGGACCCCGATCGGGATGGCCTTGACGGTCGCCCCCCGGGTCTCGAGCGTGACCCGGCCCCGGGCGGTCTTCACGGTGCGGCCGTCCATCTTGGCCAGCAGGTCGGGGATGGAGTCGGCGATGAAATCCACCACCTTCAGCCGGACCGCGTCGCGCTCGGTGATGGAGACCGACTCTCGCACCGCCTTCTCCGCCCAGTCGGCGTTGCGCCCGCGCTCCAGGGCCACGGTGCGGGCGAAGGCGGCGGCGTCGTTCTCGATCTTCTTGAGGCTCTCCTTGTCCACGCCGCCGGTCAGGGCCACCGGGTGGGCGGCGCCGATGTTGGTGGCCGGCGCCATGGCCGCCACGTGGCCGGCGATGGTGATGAAGACGCCCGCCGAGGCCGCCCGCGCCCCGGTCGGGGCCACGTAGACGACCACCGGCACCTCGGCGTTCAGCAGCCGCTGCACGATGGCCCGCATGGAGCGCTCGAGCCCGCCCGGCGTGTCGAGCTGGAGGATCAGGGCCTGGCTGCCCTCGCCCCGCGCGCGCTCCAGCGCCCCCTCGACCAGCCGCACGGTCACGGGGGTGATGATGCCCTCGATCTCGAGGACCGAGACCGGTCGGGGCTGCGCCCCCGCGGGCACGGCGCCGAGCAGCACGCCCAGCAGGCCGGCGGTCAGGAGGAAGCGGCGGCTCACCGCTCGGTGGCCATGACGCCGAGCAGCTCGAACACGAGGTTGGCGGCCAGCAGCGCGGTCACCTGCCCCGGCCCGTCCCAGGGCGGCGCCACCTCCACCACGTCGGCCCCCACCAGCGTCATCCCGGCCAGCGCACGCACCAGCACCAGCGCCTCGTACGAGGTGAGGCCGCCGACCTCCGGCGTGCCGGTGCCGGGAGCGAAGGCGGGGTCCACGGCGTCGATGTCGAAGGAGCAGTAGACGGGCCCGCCGCGGAGCCGGCCCAGGCGCTCGGCCACCCAGGCCGTGCCCTGCTCCTTGACGGTCTCGATGCGGACCACCTCGATGCCGTGCTGCTCGTGGAAGGCGAAGTCCTCGGGACCGTAGAGCGGCCCGCGGATGCCGACCTGGATCATGCGGCGGGGGTCGAGCAGCCCCTCCTCCACCGCCCGCCGGAACGGCGTGCCGTGGAAGAACTTGCTGCCGAAGTACTCGTCCCAGGTGTCGGGATGAGCGTCGAAGTGCACCAGGCCCAGCGGCCCGTGCCGGCGGGCCAGGGCGCGAAGGATCGGCAGCGTCACGGAGTGGTCTCCCCCGACGGCGAGAGGGCGGGCGCCGGCGGCCAGGACCTCGTCCACCCGGGCGGTCACGGCGGCGAACGTCCGCTCGATCGAGATGGGAACCACGTCCACGTCCCCGCAGTCGGCGACCCGCAGGCGCTGGAAGGGGTGAACCTTCAGCACGGGGTTCCAGGGGCGGATCAAGGACGACTGCTCGCGCACGGCCCGGGGCCCGAAGCGCGCCCCCGGCCGGTAGGAGACGCCGCCGTCGTAGGGGATGCCCAG
This sequence comes from Candidatus Rokuibacteriota bacterium, assembly GCA_037446305.1. Classification (GTDB taxonomy): domain Bacteria; phylum Methylomirabilota; class Methylomirabilia; order Rokubacteriales; family CSP1-6; genus JBBIIW01. Next base: position 4,053 of record JBBIIW010000066.1, on the reverse strand, counting down.
CAGCGCGACGTCCAGCCCGGCCGGAGAGCCGGCAGCGGGCAGGAGCATGAAGGTCGCGATTTGCCCGAACCGCGGCGAGATGAAGGGGTCGCGCGGGATCATCGGTTCCAAAAAACGCACTCCAGACAGCACATGCCGCTCAAGAGCTGAGGCGGGGCTTGAGCCCCGGGCCTCACCTGAGCGCGGCCTCGAGCACGCCGACCGGCAGCGTCACGCACTGCATGCGGCTGGGCCGGATCTCGGCCTGCAGGACCTCGAGGACGTCCCGGGCGCCCAGGCGGGCCGCTTCCCCCGGCGTCCGCCCCTCCGCGAGCTCGGCCAGGACATCGGCCGACGCCGTGCAGATGGCGCAGGAGTCGCCCAGGAAGCGCGCCGCCCGGATGCGGCCGTCCTCGATCGCCAGCATGAACCGCACCCGGTCCCCGCAGAGCGGGTTGACGTCCTCCGCCACCGCCGTGGCCCCCGAGAGATCGCCGCGGCGCCGGGGTCGCCGCCAGCGCTCGAGGATGACATCGCCGTAGGGCGCCCGGCGATCCGCACCGCGGGGATCGCCCGCGCGGCTCACGGCGATGGTCCCGGCGCTCATTCCAGCTCCCCGCGCGCCGCGGTGGAGCGGTAGGGCGGGAAGCGGAAGGCCATGTCGCGGGAGAGCAAGCCGCCGTGGCCCAGCTCGGCCACCTCGCGGTTGCCGATGGCCTCGCCGGCCAGGAGGCGAGGGAGCACCAGATCGAACGTGGTGGCCTGCGAGAACATGCCGCAGGTGGGCATGCCGAGGACGGTCGTCGCCTGCCAGCGCGCCACCCAGAGGAGGCTGCCGGGGTGCGCCGGCGCGCCGTGGCGCTCCATGCGCGCTCCCAGCCGCTCCAGCGCGCCGAAGACGGGATCGAGCGGGTCCAGCGCGCTGGCGCCGGCGACGATGAGCAGCTCCGCCCCGTCGCGCCGGAGGCCGGTCAGGGCCTCGGCCACGGACTCGGCCGCTCCCCCCGCGTAGCGGATGGGCAGCAGGCGGCTGCCGAACCACGCGATCTTCTGCTCCAGGGCCGCCTCGAAGCGGGCCCGCTGGCGAGCGTCCAGGCTCTCGCGGGCCACGGCCCCCACCGTCGTGGGCCGGAACGCGCGCACGCGGACGAGCCCGCCAGCGGCGCGCGCGCGCTCCTCCACCGCCGCCAGCGTGGCCTCGGGGATGACCAGCGGCGTCACCTTCGCCCTGGCCACCGTCTCCCCCGCCTCGACCGGCTGGTCGTGGAACAGGGTGAACACCGAGATCCCGTCGTGCGCGTTGACGTCGGCCAGGGCCGCGCGCTCGACGGCCACGAGCCCCCGGCGGGCGGCGGCCAGGGTCCACTGCCCCCCGCTGTAGCCTCGCACCTGGACGCCGTCGCCGATCACCCCCTGCGCCAGCCGGGCGCCGGCGGCCTCCTCGTGCAGGTCGCCGGGCTCGACGCTGAGCAGGTGCAGCTCGTCCCACGGCGCGTCCAGCACGGCGGCCGCGGTGGCCGGGTCGAGGCGGGCGCCCTTGGCACCCACGATCCGGTTGCCGGCGTCGCGGACGTCGTGGCAGAGGACGAGTCCCACCAGCGCCTCGACGGTGGCCGACTCGCGGCGCTGCGCGATGGCCTTCACCGCCCCACCTGCTCGCTCAGCGGCCGGCCGGTGCCGCCTCCGCGGACGGCCTGGATCTCGGCCAGGATGGCCAGGGCGATCTCGGGGGCGCTGCGGGCCCCCAGATCGAGGCCGATGGGCACCCGGACGCGCTTGAGCTGCGCATCGCCCACGCCCTCCTCGGCCAGGAAGCGGAGGATGGTGGCCCCGCGTCGCGCCGAGCCCAGCATGCCGATGTACCCGATGTCCGTGCCGAGGGCGTGGCGCAGCACCGGCAGGTCGTACTTGTAGTCGTGGGCGACCAGCACCAGCGCCGCTGCCGGGGTCAGCGGGTAGTCCCGGATCAGCTCGGACGGGATGCCCACACGCAGCTCGTCCACGTCGGGGAACCGCTCGCGCGTCGCGAAGCGGGGACGGCCATCCATGACGACCGTCCGGTAGCCGAGGACCCGGGCCATCTGCGTGAGCGGCATCGCCAGATGTCCGGCGCCCACGACCAGCAGCAGGGCGGCGGGCGCGAACACCTCCACGAAAACCCGCAGGCCTTCCACCACCAGGCTCCGGGAGGAGCCCCGGGCCAGGGCCTCCTGCGCCTCGGCGGCGAACCGCTGGTCCAGGAACGGCTCGCCCAGCGAGCCCTGCCGGGTCCCGTCGTCGAGGACCAGCAGCTTGGCGCCGGTGTCCAGGCGCGTGACCAGGGCCCCGCGGCCGCCCGCCGCGGCGTGGCCGCGCACCCGCTCGTACAGCGCGGTGGCGGTGTCGGGCCGGTCGAGGGCCAGCGGCTCGACGAAGACCTCGATCGTGCCGCCGCACGTCAGGCCGATCTCCCACGCCTCCTCGTCCCCCAGGTTGAGCTCCAGCAGCCGGGGTCGCATGGTGCCGAGCACGTCCGCCGACTGCTCGATGACCTGCGCGTCCACGCAGCCCCCGATGGTCACCGAGCCCAGCACCTTGCCCTCCGCGCCCACCAGCATCTTGGCGCCTTCCTTGCGGGGGGTCGTGCCGCGCGTGTTCACCAGCGTGGCCAGGGCGACGCGGCCCGCCGAGCGCCGGAGCTGATCGATGTGATCGAAGAATTCGGGCATGCCGGGACAATTCTACGCTCCGGCCCCGGAAAACGAAATCGGCGCCTACGCGGCGCGGCGCTGCGCCGCCGGTGTGTCCACGGCGGGCGCGGGAGCCGGCACCGGCGTCACGGGCGGGCGGGCCGCCGCCGTCTCGTCGCGGAGGCGCGGGCGGGCCGCGCCGAAGCGCCCCAGGCTCAGCAGCGCGAGGCCGGTGAGCAGGAGCACCACCGGCTCGCTGCTGCCGAGGCCGAGCAGGTCGGTGGGCAGGAAGTCGAACAGGCGGGCCTGGGCGGTGAGCGGACTGTGCACCACCGCCAGCAGCAGCAGCGCCAGCGGCATCAACAGCCTGCGCACCCCCCTGCACACGCGCACCACGTCCATCGCCGGTTCCTCTTCCGGTCATTGCAAGGCGAGCGCCAGGCGCCGCCGCGGGCAAATCGGCGTCTCCTCCCCCGATCCCTGCAACGGCTTGCAGAACTCGCGCAGCACCCCGGAGCGGCGGAGGAAGCGCGCTGCGGCAAGCGCGCCGGAGGCCGCGGTGATCTACAGGGAGAGGTGGCCGGCCAGGGCGCGCAGCGCGGCGAGGTTGTGGGCGGGGGCGAAGTGGTCGACGAGCGGCAGGGCGGCGGCCATGCCGCGGGTGAGCGGCTCGTAGGAAGGATTGCCGAGCAGCGGGTTGAGCCAGATCACGCGCCCGGCCCGGCGCTTGATCCGCAGGAGCTCGGCCGCCAGCGCCTCCGGCTCGCCGGTGTCCCACCCGTCCGACAGGATGATCACGATCGTCTGGCGGTCCACCAGCCGCGGCCATTCGCGGTTGAACTGGGCCAGCGACTCCCCGATGCGCGTGCCGCCCGACCAGTCGCGGACCTCGGTCAGCCGGCGCAGCGCCTGGCGGTAGGCGCGGCCCCGGAGGTGGTCGGTGACGCGCGTCAGCCGGGTGGAGAAGGTGAACGTCTCCACCCGGCCGAAGACGTTCTGGAGCGCGAACAGGAACTGGAGCAGGAAGCGGCTGTAGAGGTCCATGGAGCCGGACACGTCGCACAGCAGGACCAGCCGCACCTTGCGGCGCTTGCGGCGGCGGAACTTGAGGTCGATCAGGTCGGGCCGGCTCAGGTTCGCCCGCAGAGTGCGCCGCAGGTCGAGCCGTCCCCGCCGGGCCAGCGGGCGCCGCCGCCGGCTCAGGCGCCGGGCCAGTCGCCGGGCGATCTGCACGGTCAGCCGGTAGACCTCGTCGAGCTGGTCGCTGGTGAACGTGGAGAAGTCCTGCCCGGCCAGCGCCTCGCGGTCCGAGACGGCCGGGACGCCGAGCGGCTCGTCCGCCTCGCCGCCCTCCGGCTCGCCCCAGCCCTCGAGGGCCAGCCCCTCCCGCGCGGCCGCCGCCGCC
>JBBIIW010000065.1:0-10361 GCA_037446305.1 Candidatus Rokuibacteriota bacterium | reverse complement strand
CCGGCCGCGGGCAGCACCTGCTCCGCGCCCGGCCGCGCTGACGGCCGGCCGGCTCAGGCCTCCGGCGGCCGGAAGCCGACCCGGACGTCCCCGGCCCGGATCGCGCGCAGGATGGCGTCGCGGTCCCGGGGCACGTCCACCTCGATCCACGCCCGCCCGAAGTGGAGCGGCTTGTGGGCGTCGTCGGTGGCGATCTTGACCAGCGGGATCTCCCCGGAGTCGTACTGCGGCCGGTAGAGGCCGGTGTCGGTCACCTCCACGGCGTCCAGGGCCACGCCGCGGGCGCGCAGGTGGCGGATGCGCCCCACGGTCTCCTCGACGCTCAGGCGATAGCGGGCGGGATGGTTCAGGACGTGCAGGGTCTCGCGGTCCCCGATGACCCGGCCCACGTGCTGCGGGAACTCTCCCCAGGACAGCTCGACGCCGTGGAAGAGCAGCAGGCGCGGCGCCAGCCGCCTCAGCGCGGCCCAGTACCCCGGCCCGATCAGGTCGTCGTGATCCGTGATGGCCAGGAAGTCGTACCCCAGCGCCTCGTAGCGGGCGATGAGCTCCTCGGGGGGCAGCACCCCGTCCGAGAAGGTCGTGTGGGCGTGGAGGTTGCCGCGCAGGAGCGCCATCAGGCCGCCCGGCGCCAGTGCCGGGCGACCTCGTCCAGCGCGGCCACCCACACCCCCGGCGTCCGCTGCACGTGGTCCACCAGCCGGCGCAGGCCGGCCAGCCGCGAGGGGCGCCCGATGATCTGGGGATGGAACGTGAACGTGGCGATGCCGCCCGCCTCGGCGATGCCATCGAACTCGGCCATCCAGCCCTCCAGCACCGGCCCCGGCGGCTGCAGCGACCGCTGGCCCGTGAAGAGGAAGTAGGGGGCGTCGTCGAGGACCCAGGACACGGGGATCTCGACCAGGCTCGCGCCCTCCACCGGCGGGTGCAGGTACGGGGTCAGGCGATCCATCATGTTCGAAGAGTACTCGAAGCCGTACCGGGCGACGAGCGCCAGGGTGCGCTCCGAGAGCTGCCAGGCCGGCGCGCGGTAGCCGGCGGGGCGGCGGCCCGCGGCGCGGGCGAGGACCTCGAGGCTGCGCCGGAGCACCTTCTCCTCCTGGGCGGCGTCCAGCTCGGTGACCCGCTCGTGCACGTCGCCGTGGCTGCCCACCTCGTGGCCGGCCGCCGCGATGGCCGCCACGGCGTCGGGGTAGCGCTCGGCCACCCAGGCCGGGACGAAGAAGGAGGCCCGGATGGCGCTCCCACGCAGGAGGTCCAGGATGCGGGGCAGCCCCTCGAGCACGCCGTAGCGGCCCTGGGACAGCGCGACGGGCTCCGCCACGCCCCGGGCCATCCAGAGGCTCTCGGCGTCCAGGTCGAAGGTGAAGGCGCAGGCCGCTCGCGCGCCGCCGGGCCAGCGGGGAGCGGTCATCCGATCAGCGGACGTCCTCGCCGGGCGGTGGGGGTCCGCCCCACTCGAAGGCCAGGCCGAAGGCGAACCAGCCGGCCACTTCCCGCTGGTGATTGGCCATCGGGCCGACCGGGGTGTTCGGCGACGTCCAGCCGGCCACGCCGAGGCGGCCCGTCGTCGTCGGGGTCTGCCTCTTGGCCGACAGCGGCCCCACGAACGTGGGGTCGTACCGGACGCGCGGCGGCTGCCGGTAGTAATCGGCGTCGCTCGGCCTGGTCATCTGGTAATGATCACCCGGCGGCACGACGATGGGCGCCCGGGGCTGGACCGGGGACGGAGCCTCGATCTCCACCTCCTGGGCCAGGGCCGCCCCCGCGTACATGGCCAGTCCGGCCGCAGCAGCGATCAGTATGTCCGGCACCCGTCTCATGCCCCACCTCCCGCTGCTGGGATCGGCAACAAGCGTGCCAGAGAGTGGGCGCCTTGGGGAATGGCCATTTAGCCACCCTGGTCGGGCCCGTTCCGGGCACCTTGCCGGGAATCGGGTCCTCACTTGGGTGACACCCTGCCCCATCCCGCTGGCCTACAATGGCGCCCGCGCCAGGAGGGATGCGACGATGACGACGCCACGGCTCGAGGGCAGGACGGTGCTGGTCACGGGCGGAGCGAACGGCATCGGGGCGGCGTGCGCCCGGCGGCTGGCGGCCGAGGGGGCCCGGATCCTCGTCGCGGACGTGGACCACGGCGCGGCCGACAAGCTGGCCCGTGAGCTGGGCCAGCGGGCGATCCGGGCCGACGTCACGCGGGCGGCCGACATCGAGGCCATGCTGGACGAGGCCTGGCGGGCCTGGGGGCGGCTGGACGTGCTCTTCAACAACGCCGGCATCATCCGGGTCCACCCCCTGCTCGACGTCACGCGCGAGGACTGGGACCGCATCATGGAGGTCAACCTGAAGGCGGTGTTCTTCGTCCTGCAGGCGGCGGCGCGCCGCATGATCGCCCAGGCTCCCATTCCCGGCAGCGAGCTGCGCGGCAAGCTGATCCAGACGGCCTCCATCGCCGCCTATCGGGGCGGGCTGCCGCTGACCGCGCCCTACGCGGCCTCCAAGGCCGGGGTGGTCAGCCTCACGCGCACCGCGGCCCAGGCGCTGGCGCCGCACCGGATCACCGCCAACTGCATCTGCCCGGGCGCCGTGCAGACGCCCATGTGGGAGCAGATCGACGCCGAGTGGTGCGCGCTGGAAGGCTGGCCCCGGGGCGAGGCCTGGCGGCGCCGCACGGCGGCGATCCCCCTGGGGCGCCCCGAGAGGCCGGAGGACGTGGCGGGCCTGGTGGCCTTCCTCGCCTCCGCCGACTCCGACTACATGACCGGCCAGGCGGTGAACGTCGACGGCGGCCTGGTGATGGGGAGCTGAGCATGGCGACGTTCGTGGAGCGGGTGCTGGGAACGGCCAGGCTCGACGCCGCGGTCTACGAGGACGTGGAATCCGACCGCGCCGCCACCCCCCAGGCCGTGGCGGTGGTCGCCCTCTCCAGCGTGGCGGCCGGGCTGGGGATCGGCGCCGGCCTCGGGGGGCTCGTCCTGGGGGTGCTGGCCTCCCTGGCCGCCTGGTACGTCTGGGCCTTCCTCACCTACTGGATCGGCACCCGCCTCCTGCCGGAGCCCCAGACGCGCTCGTCGCTGGGCGAGCTGCTGCGCGTGCTGGGATTCTCCGCCGGCCCGGGTCTCCTGCGCGTGCTGGGCGTGCTACCGCCGCTCCGGCGGCTGGTGTTCGCCGTCGCCGCCGTCTGGATGCTCGTGGCCGGCGTGGTGGCCGTGCGGCAGGCGCTCGACTACCGCAGCACGTGGCGCGCCGTGGCGGTGGTCGCCATCGGCTGGCTGGTCCAGTGGATCATCCTGGCCGTCGTGCTCTCCCTGACCGGCCAGCCCGCGTGGTGAGGGCGCCCGGCCGCCCAGGGCCAGCCAGAGGGCGTTCCGGACGTCGTCCAGCGTGAACGGCTTGGCCAGGCAGGGCGCCTGGGCCCGCTCCAGGAACTGCCGTGTCTCGACGCCCAGCAGGTCGCCGGTCATGAACACGAAGGCGGGGCGGCGCTCCACCGCCCGCCGCTGGACCTCGCGGTAGAGTCCGGGCCCATCGAGGCCCGGCATCTTGATGTCCGTGATGACGGCGTCGTACCGCCCCTGCTCCAGCATGCTCAGGGCTGCGGCCCCGCTGCCGGCCGTCTCGACCCGGTGCCCGTCGTCAGCCAGGATCGCCCGCAGCACGCTGGCCACGGCCGGCTCGTCGTCCACCACGAGCACGCGCCGCGCCGGGATGACGGGGACCAGGGCCCCGGCCTCGTGGCCGCCGTCCCGCGCGGCGCTGTCGACGGGCAGGATCACCGTGAACACGGTCCCCTTGCCCGGCGCGCTCTCCACCCTGATGGTCCCGCCGTGGCCCTCCACGATGCCGTGGCAGAGCGAGAGGCCCAGGCCGGTGCCCTCGCCGACCGGCTTGGTGGTGAAGAAGGGCTCGAAGATGCGGGCCTGGACCTCGGGCGGCATGCCCGGCCCCGTGTCGGCGACCCGCAGGATGGCCCGGCCGCGGGCCCCGTCGTGGCGCGTCGTGATCGTGAGCCGGCGGACCGGCGACCGGCGCAGCGCGTGGTGGGCGTTGCTGATCAGGTTGACCAGCACCTGCTGCAGCTGGTGGGCGTCGGCCCACAGGGCCGGCAGGTCGGCGTCCAGGTCCAGACGGGTCTCCACCCCGTCCACGCCCAGGGCGTAGCTCAGCAGCTCGACGGCGTCGCGGACGACCTGGTTCAGCGCCACCGGGCGGCGCTCCAGCGACCGCTTGCGGGCCAGGGCCAGGAAGTTGCTCACGATGCGCGCGCAGCGCTCGGCGGCCACCGCGATCTGCCGGACGGGCTCGGCCAGCTCGGTCCCGCCCACCCGCTGCGACAGGGTCATCGAGTAACCGAGGATCACCGTGAGGGGATTGTTCAGCTCGTGGGCCACGCCGGCCAGCAGCTGCCCCATGGTGGCCAGCTTCTCGCTCTGCCGCAGGGCCTCCTCGGCCCGCCGGCGCTCGGCGCTCAGCCGGTTCTGGGTCAGCGTCACCGCCGCCTGGTCGGCCAGCGCCCCCAGCAGCGAGATCTCGTCGCGCCGGAAGCGCCGCCGGCTGCGCGAGTACACGTACAGGACCCCGATGGCCGTGGCGTCGGCGGCGCGCACCGGCGTGCCCAGGAACGCGTGCATGCCCACGGCGGCCGCGACGCGCCGGTGCTCGACGGCGTACCGCGCGTCGGCGGTCACCTCCTCCACCGCCAGGGGCTCGTTGGCGGCCACCACGTGCCCGGTCAGGCTCTCCCCCACCCGCAGTCGCGGTCGCAGGAGGGCGCTCACGGTCGGCTCGGTGGCGGCCCGGAGGACCAGCTCCTCGCCCTCCAGCAGCCGGAGCGCCGCGATGTCGGTTCGGAGCAGGCGGGCCGCCTCGTGCACGACCAGCCGCAGGATGTCGTCGGGCTCGCTGACGCCGGCCAGCCGGCGGGACAGCTCGTACAGGGCCTCGGTCCGCTGGCGTTCGCGCTCGGCCTGCTCGTAGAGCCGCGCGTTCTGCAGCGACACGGCCGCCTGCTGGGCCAGCACCGAGAGCAGCTCCAGCTCGCGCCCGTCGAAGATCTCCCCCGAGAGCTTGTCGCCCACCAGCAGGATGCCCGTCAGGCGGCGCTCGGCCCTCAGCGGCACCACCAGCGCGGCCTCGATGCCCTCCAGCTCCTCGGCCGCCGCGCCCAGGGCCCGGGCCAGACGCCGGTTGAGCCGGACCTCGTCCTTCACCAGCACCCCGTCGCCGGCCGCGAGCCAGGCCACCACGGGGCTCCCCGCCGCCAGGCGCTTGACGCCCGGCCGATCGCCGCTGGCCGACGCCTCGCCCGCGACCACGAACGCCTCGCCGTCGGGGTCCTCGAGCAGCAGGGTGCAGTGGGTCAACGGGATGCCGCGGACGAGACCCTCGACCAGGGTCTGGACGACGCGCTCGGACTCGAGCAGGCCGCTCAGGCGCTTGCTCAGCGCCACCAGCGTATCGTGGCAGCCGCGGGGCCGGCTGAACATCAAGCGCTCCACCCGCTCCACCACCGGCCGCCCCAGCGGCGTGAGCAGCAGCCCCAGGGCCAGACCGACCGGCATGATCATCCAGACCGCGCTCACCGACCGGAGGCCCCAGGCCTCCTCGACCCCCCAGGTGGCGGCCAGCAGCGCGGCGGCCGCGGCCGCCGTCACCGCGCCGTAGACGGTCGCGCGGCGGACGACGACGCTGACGTCGAACATGCGGTAGCGGACGATGGCCGTGCCCAGCATCAGCGCGCAGAGCATGTTGGCCGGGATGCCGGCCGGGTAGAGGTGCTGCAGAGCCGGCGCCACCGGGGCCAGCGCGAAGCGGGCGATGTCGATGAAGCCGCCGGAGATGGTGACGATGGTGCCCAGCAAGATCAGCTTCAGCCGGCTGCGCTGGAACCCCGACTCGGTGCGCCGGTAGGCGCGCACCAGGTGCAGCAGGCCGCTGATGAACGTCCCGTAGAAGCACAGCAGGAAGAGGTGGTACAGCGGGCCGGAGGCGGGCGCCCAGCCCCACGGGGTGGCCGTGACGCCCGCCAGGAAGGCCGGGGTGCGGGAGAGGTTCACCAGCGAGAAGACGGCCGTGAGCGCATAGGCCCCGGCCAGCTCCCGGCGGCGCTCCGCCGTGCCGTCGGTGACGATCAGGACGAAGTGGTAGTAGAAGGCCGGCAGGGAGATCACGCCGGCGTGGATGACGACCTCCCAGAAGGCGGCGGCGACCGGGTCCGGGGCCCGGCGCAGCATGAACACCCCGAAGTTCCAGACGGCGAAGGCGGCGACGAAGTAGGCGAAGACGCGGTTGGCCCGCCGGCCCGGGTTACGGACCAGGGCCACGCCTCCGAGGGTCACGTTGAGGATGAGTGCGGCCAGCGGCAGCAGCTGATGCGCGGTCATCGGTGCCAGCTGAAGCAAGGGAACGAGGAAAATTTCCCGACTGCCGACACGCCGGCGGGCATGCCGCCCAGGACAGGCAAGCCGTGTACCAGAGGGGCCGGGCCCCCACCGATTTGCGGTGGCCGGCGCCGTCCGGTAGCATCCCCTCACTTCGAGCCGCGGCCCGCCCGAGGGCCCGGGAGGTGACCGGCCATGAAGTACGGGATCGTCCTGCCGATCTGGCAGCTCACCGCCGCCGACGCCGAGCGCCTGACGCTCGCTGCCGAGGAAGCCGGCCTCGACGGGGTCTTCGTCCCCGACCACATCCTGGCCCCGGCCGCGACAGCCCGGCACTACGGCCCCAGCTGGCCCGATCCGTTCTCGCTCCTCGCCTACCTGGCGGGCCGGACGGCGCGCATCCAGCTCGGGACCAGCGTCACGGTGCTGCCGTACCGGAACCCGCTGGTGACGGCCAAGGCGGCGGCCACGGTGGATCAGGTCTCGGGCGGCCGCTTCATCTTCGGCATCGGCGTGGGCTGGGACGAGGAGGAGTTCCGCGACCTGAACCTCCCCTTCCGCGAGCGCGGCCGGATGAGTGACGAGTACCTGAGGATCATCAAGGCCGCCTGGACCGAGGACCGCCCGAAGTTCTCCGGCCGGTACCTGAACTTCGCCGATGCCGTGTTCGCGCCGCGCCCGGCGCAGCGGCCGCACCCGCCCATCTGGGTCGGCGGCACGCCGGCCGCCATCTCGGCGCCGTCCATCCGGCGCACCGTCGAGCTGTGCGACGCCTGGCACCCGCTCTACCTGAGCCTGGACGACGTCGAGAAGGGCGTGGCCCAGATCCGCCGGATGGCCGTCCAGCTCGGCCGGGCTGACGGGCCCGGCCTGGCGCCGCGCAATCCCCTGCTCCTCACGGACCGGCCGAAGGGCCCCGGCCGGGCCTCCTTCGAGGGCTCGCCGGAGGAAGTGGCCCAGGACATCCGGCGGGCGCGCGGCCTCGGGGCGGGCTACCTGACCTTCGACCTGCCCCGGACCGGCGTGCCGGCCATGCTGGCGACCATCGAGCGCCTCGCCCGCGAGGTCAGGCCGGCCGCGGCCTGATCGGGATCGAGGAGCCGGGCATGAAAGGCGTGACGCTGCCGACCGAGACCGTCTTCGTGATGGAGATGTCGCCCATCAAGTTCGGGCTGGGGGCGACTGACGAGATCGCGCACGACGCGCGGCGGCTGGGCCTGAGCCGCGTGCTGATCGTCACCGACGCGCACCTGGCCGCGCTCGGCCTCCCCGACCGCATCCGGACTCTCCTGGGCGAGGCGGGCATCAAGGCCGAGGTCTACGACGGCGTCGAGATCGAGCCGACGGACCGCTCGATGGAGGAGGCGGCCGAGTACGCGCGGGGCCGGGAGTTCGACGGTCTGGTGGCCGTGGGCGGGGGCAGCGCGATCGACACGGGCAAGGCCGTGAACCTCCTCACCTGCTACCCGGCCCCGATCCTGGAGTACATCAACAGACCGGTGGGGAAGGGCCGGCCGGTGCCGGGGCCGCTCCGGCCGCTCATCGCGGTGCCGACGACGGCGGGCACGGGGAGCGAGACGACCGCGGTGGCCGTCACCCACGTCGTGGACCAGCACGTCAAGGCCGGCATCTCCCACCGCCTGCTGCGGCCGGCGCTCGGCGTGGTCGATCCCCTCAACACGCTCACGGCGCCCGCGGAGGTGACGGCGGCCGCCGGCGCCGACATCCTCACGCACGCCATCGAGTCCTACACCACGCGCCCCTACCACGCCCGGCCCAAGCACCACCCGCCCGACCGGCCGGCCTACATCGGCGCCAACCCGGCCAGCGACGTCTGGTGCGAGAAGGCCATCGAGTACGTCGGCCGGTACCTGCGGCGGGCGGTCCTCAACGGGCTCGACCTGGAGGCCCGCCTCCACCTGGCGCTGGCCGCCAACTACGCGGGCATCGGCTTCGGGAACGCCGGCGTGCACATCCCGCACGCGGTGGCCTACCCGATCGCGGGGCTGGTGCGCGACTACGTCCCCGCCGGGTACCGGACCTCGCACCCCCTGGTGCCGCACGGCATGTCGGTGATCCTGACGGCGCCCGCCGCCTTCCGGTTCACGTACGCCACCGCCCCCGAGCGGCACCTGCGGGCGGCCGAGCTCCTGGGCGTCCCGACCGAGGGCCTGGGCGAGCGCGAGCGCCGCGAGGCCCTGCCGCAGGCCCTCATCGCCCTCATGCGCGACGTCGGCATCCCCAGCGGCCTGGCCGCCATCGGCTACGGCGAGCGCGACCTGCCGGCCCTCATCGAGGGCACCCTCAAGCAGCCGCGGCTTCTGGCCGGCGCCCCGCGCGAGGTCGGCGCCCGGGAGCTGGACGCCATCCTCCACGACGCCCTCGCCTACTGGTAGGCGCGCCGCCGCTCACTGCGGATCCACGCCCTGGCCGCCGCGCACGCACCAGGCGGAGAGGGAGAAGCTCTTGACGAAGAAGTTCACGGTGCCGCCCACGGCGAAGTTCACGTCCCAGGCGAAGGCCGGATCGGCCGCCCAGCTCGTCGCCGACCAGTAGGTCGCCGGCTGCACGCCGCTGAACGGATGACCGGCGGGCAGAATGGGATTGGACGCCCCGCTCGGATCCTGCAGGCTGGCCAGCTCCTGGACCGCCGGCAGCCGCCAGCCCCGGCGGTTCCCCACCACCAGCAGGTTGCAATGCGACGGGGCGCCCTGCCACGTGAAGGTCGCCGTGCTCGGCGACCGCTCCCAGACCAGGCCGGTCTCGGCGTCCAGCACGGCGTCGTTGCCATACGACCTGAGCACGATGAAGCGCTTGTCTGGCCGGCTGATCGGCTCGCCCCAGGAGTCGGCCAGCGCCACCGGGGATGCTGCGAGTGTCAGGGCGAGTGAAAGCACGGCTCCTCATGGTCGAATCTCCTCCAGTCGGGACGCCGAGGTCAGCCGCCCGGCTCCCGCGCGTCAATGGAGCGTCATGCCTACGAGGGACCAGGCACGCCGGCCGGAAGTCAGGAGCCGGGGACCGGCCGGAACTTCCAGAAGTAGTTCACGTAGTCCTCGCCCTCGTGGAGGCGGCGGAAGGTCAGCTCGACCGGCATGTCGATGGCGACCGAGGCCGGGTCGCAGTCGGTGAGCTGGGCGTAGAAGCGGCCGCCGCCCTCCAGGTCGGCCGCCACCATGACCGTGGGCGGGTCGGGGCTGGGAACGAGATGATCGCGGGTGAACGTGAAGACCCGGCCGCGCCGGGCCAGCCGGTGCTCGAGCAGCCGGCCGCTGGAGCACCGCCAGCACAGATGGCGGCGCGGGTAGCTGACGGCGCCGCAGTCCTGGCACCGCTGGCCGTAGAGGCGCAGGTTCTGCCGCTCCTCCCGCACCATCGCGGGCACGCTCGAGAAGGCCCGGACGATCTCGGTGGCGACGTGGCGCCGGAAGCGGAGGAGCTTGCCGTAGTGGACCAGCGGCCGGCCGGCGGCCAGCTGCGCCGACAGCGGTCGCGACGGCCGCCAGGCGCCGAGGGCCTCGGTGGTCTCGAACAGGAGCGCCTCGGCGCCGTTGCCGTAGGAGACGACCAGGATGCGCTCGCGCGGCCGCGCCTCCTCCAGCGCCGCGGCCAGGCCGAGCAGGACCGAGGCGGCACCCGCGTTGCCGATCCGCCCGACGACGGGCTGCCGCGGCAGGGCCGTCTCCGGGAACCCGAGCTGGCGGCCGAGGGCGTCGTGGAGCCGGGCGTCGGGCGCGTAGAGCACCAGCCGGGCGATGTCCTCCTTCTTGCGCCCGGTGGCGGCCAGCAGGCCCTCGATCGCCTCCGGGATGTGCCGGTCCAGGCCGTGCGCCCTGACGAAGGCGAGGTCGGGCAGGGCCTGCACGTAGCGATCGCCGTCGTTGCGCCAGACGTCGGTGAAGTCGTGGCTGGCCGTGAACGCGCCCTCGAACCGCGCGATGACCGGCCCGGCGCCGACGATGGCCGCCGCCGCGCCGTCGC
>JBBIIW010000064.1:0-10433 GCA_037446305.1 Candidatus Rokuibacteriota bacterium | reverse complement strand
GACGTCGGCGGCACGACGACGGCCGCCGGGCTGATCACCGAGGCTGGCGAGGTGGTGGCCGACCGGAGCCGGCCGACGCACGCCGCCGGCGACGGCACGGCCCGCCGCACGATCGTGGACCTGATCGGCGGCCTGCTGGCCGAGGCCGCCCGCCGGGGGGAGACCGTGCGCGGCATCGGCATCGGCGTCCCGGGCATCGTGGACCCTGCCAGCGGCCGGATCGGGGCCGAGGCCCATCACGTCCCGGACCTGGCCGGCCAGCCGCTGGCCGCGCAGCTCCGCGCGCAGTTCGGGCTGCCCGTGGTCGTGGACAACGACGTCAACGCGCTGGCCCTGGCCGAGTCCTACTTCGGCCTCGGGCGCGGTGCCCGCTCCCTGGTCGTGCTGGCTCCGGGGACCGGCTTCGGCGCCGGCATCGTGCTCGACGGCCGGCTCGTGCGGGGCGCCCGCGGCTTCGGCGGCGAGTTCGGGCACGCCCCGGTCAAGTTCGACGGCCGGCCGTGCTGGTGCGGCGGGCGGGGCTGCCTGGCCGTCTACGCCAGCGGCCGGGGCATCGCGGACGCCGCCCGCGAGCGGCTGGCCCGGGAGCCCGGCTCCGCCCTCCGGCAGCTGGCCGGCGGCGACCCCGCGGCCGTGGACGCGCCCCTGGTGTTCCGGGCGGCCGCCGGGGGCGACGCGGTGGCGGCGGCGGTGGTGGACGAGGCGTGCCGGGCGATGGGAGCGATGCTGGCCGTGATCGTCAACGGCCTCAACCCCGAGGTCGTCGTGGTCACCGGGGGCGTGGCGGAGGCCTACGCGGCCCTCGAGCCGCGCGTCCTGGCCTGCGCCGCCGAGCACGCCTACGCGCGGGCGCTGGCGGGCACCCGGGTGGCGATCGTGCCCGCCGACAAGCGGACCACCGTGCGCGGGGCGGCGGCCCTCGTCCTCTACGAGCAGTCGGCCCGCCGCTGACGACCGCGCTCCGTATAATGGCGGCCCGGCCCGCCGCCGGCAGGAGGGAGTGCGATGCGGACCTATTTGAAGCACGCGCGGATCGTCGACGGGACGGGCCGGCCGGCCGTGGACGGCGGTCTCGTCATCGAGGGCGACAGCCTGGTGCACGTCGGCCCGCTGAGCGCGGCCGACGAGCCGCGACCCGCCGACGCCGTGGTCGTCGATCTCGGCGGGCGCACCGTCATCCCCGGGCTGATCGAGGCGCACCTGCACCTGTCGTACAACAACGTGAAGGTCATCGCCGACCTGGACCTCAACTGCCCGCCCGAGTACTCCACGCTGGTCAGCGCCCGGAACGCCGAGCTGGCCCTGCACTGCGGCTACACGGCGGCCCGGTCGGCGGGCTCCATCCACGCCGTGGACGTGGCGCTCAAGCGCGCCATCAACGAGGGCCTGTACCCGGGGCCGCGCCTGCTGGCCGCCGGGCGGGACATCTGCGCCACCGGCGGGATGGCCGACTGGAACGCCTCCTACCTCAAGCTGGGCATGGAGGGCCTGGCCCTCATCGCCGACGGGCCCGACCAGGTCCGGGCGGCCGTGCGCCGGGTGATCAAGGACGGCGCCGACGTCGTGAAGTGCTACATCGGCGGCGACGCGCTCCTGCCCCACACCCCGATCGGGGACTGCACCTACACCCTGGAGGAGGTCCGGGTGCTGGTCGAGGAGACGCGGATGCGCGGGCGGATCAGCTCGGCCCACGTGCGCGGCGAGCGATCCAGCCGGGTGGCGGCCCAGGCGGGCGTGGACTCGATCGAGCACGCCACCGGCGCCGACGACACGACCCTGGCGCTGATCCGCGACCAGGACCTGACGCTGGTGCCGGGCCTGCGCTACCTGTACTCGATCATCGAGAACGGCCCGCGCTTCGGGATCACCGAGGACATCATCGGCCCCAGCGGCCTCCGGGACGAGATCAAGCGGGCCGCCGACACGTACCGCCGGGCCCGCGACCTGGGCATCCGGATGTGCCCGGGCGGCGACTTCGGATTCGCCTGGTGTCCCCACGGCGAGTACGCCAAGGACATCCAGGTCTTCGTGGACGTGATCGGCTACACGCCGCTGGAGGCCATCCGGTGCGCCACCCGGTGGGGCGCCGAGCTGATGCGGATGCAGGACCGGATCGGCACCCTGGAGCCGGGCAAGCTGGCCGACCTGGTCGTCGTGGACGGCGACCCGCTGCGGGACATCGCGGTGCTGCAGGACCGCCGGCGGCTGAGCGTCATGCAGGGCGGCCGCTGGGTGACCCGCCAGTTCTGACCCCGCGCCGGCCTGTCCGGCGGCGGCGCGTATAATGGGGCGAATGCGGGACCTCGAGCCGGCGCTCCGTGCCGTCATCCGGGGCGAGGTCCGCTTCGATCCCGCCTCGCGCCTGCTCTACGCCACCGACGCCTCGATGTACCAGGTGGAGCCGGTGGGGGTCGTCATCCCGCGCGACCGGGACGACGTGCAGGCCGCCGTCGAGGTGGCCCACCGCCATCAGGTGGCGCTCCTGCCCCGCGGCGGCGGGACCTCGCTGACCGGCCAGGCCGTCAACCGCGCGCTGGTCCTGGACTTCTCGCGCTGGATGAACGCCGTCCTCGAGGTCAACGCCGAGGAGGGCTGGGCGCGCGTGCAGCCCGGCCTGGTCCAGGACGAGCTGAACCACCACGTGCGGCCGCTGGGGCTGCTCTTCGGGCCCGACACCTCCACCTCCAACCGCGCCACGCTGGGCGGGATGATGGGCAACAACTCGGGCGGCGCCCACTCCATCGCCTACGGGCTCACCGTGGACCACGTGCTGGAGGCGACGGTCCTGCTGGCCGACGGCACGTCCCTGGTCTTCGGCGACCTCACCGAGGAGGAGTTCGAGCGCAAGACGCGCGCGCCGGGGGCCGAGGGCCGCATCTACCGGGAGGTCGCCCGCCTGCGCCGGGAGTACGCCGACGAGATCCGCGCCCGCTACCCGGCCTGGTGGCGCCGGGTGAGCGGCTACAACCTCAACGAGCTGGTGGGCGTCGGGATCCGGCCGCATTCCTGGGCCGGCGGCGGCAACGGCCGGCCCCGCCCCCTGAACCTGGCGCGCCTGATCGTCGGCTCCGAGGGAACGCTGGGGACCATCGTGGAGGCCAGGGTGCGCCTGGTGCCGCGGCCGCGGCGGACCGCGCTCGACGTCATCCACTACCGCGACCTGCAGGAGGCGCTGGAGTCGTCCCAGGCCATCCTGGAAACGGAACCCTACGCCGTCGAGCTGACGGACAAGATGATTCTCGACCTGGCCCGGGGCAACATCGAGCAGCGGCAGCGGATGGGCTTCATCCAGGGCGATCCGGCCGCCATCATGATCGTCGAGTACAGCGGGGAGACCGAGGCCGAGGTGCGGGCCAAGGTCGAGGCCCTGGAGGCGCGCCGGCAGCGGGAGCGGTTCGGCTACGCCGCGCACGTGGCGCTCGACCCGGCCGAGCAGCAATCCATCTGGAAGCTGCGCAAGGCGGGGCTGGGGCTGCTGCTGGGGATGAAGGGCGACCACAAACCCATCGCCTTCGTGGAGGACACCGCCGTCGAGCCGCGGCACCTGCCGAAGTTCGTGGCCCGGTTCCGGGAGATCTTCGCGCGGTACGACGCCGAGGGCGCCTACTACGGGCACTGCTCGGTGGGCTGCCTGCACATCCGGCCGGTGATCAACCTCAAGACGCCGCGGGGGCTGGAGCAGGTGAGGGCCATCGCCGGCGAGGTCGCCGACCTGGTGGCCGAGTTCGGGGGCACCATCTCCAGCGAGCACGGCGACGGCCGCGCCCGCAGCCCGTTCCTGGAGCGGATGTACGGCCCCCGGCTCATGCAGGCGTTCCGGGAGCTCAAGCAGGCCTTCGACCCCGACCACCGCATGAATCCCGGCAACATCGTGGCCAGCCCCGGCCTCACCGAGCACCTGCGCTACGGCCCGCAGTACGTGACGTGGGAGCCGTCCACGCGGCTGGACTTCTCGGGCCAGGGCGGCTTCGCGGCGGCGGTGGAGATGTGCAACGGGGTCGGCGTGTGCCGCAAGAGCCTGGAGGGCACCATGTGCCCCTCCTACATGGCCACTCGCGACGAGGAGCATTCCACGCGGGGGCGGGCCAACGCGCTGCGGGCGGTGCTCTCCGGCGCCCTGCCCGCCCGCGAGTTCACCGGCCGCCGGCTGTACGAGATCATGGACCTCTGCCTGGAGTGCAAGGGCTGCAAGGCGGAGTGCCCGGCCAACGTGGACATGGCGAAGCTGAAGTACGAGTTCCTCTACCACTACCACCGGGCCCACGGGCTGCCGCTGCGCAGCCGCCTGTTCGGCCACATCGCGCGCCTGAACGCGCTGGGCGCGCGGTGGCCCGGGCTGGTGAACGCGCTGACCGCCTCGCCCGCCACGCGCTGGCTGCTGGACCGCGTGGCCGGCATCGACCGCCGCCGGCCGCTGCCGGCCCTCGCCCGCCAGACGTTCACCGACTGGTTCGCCCGCCACCAGCCGCCGGCCGCCGCGCCCCGCGGCGAGGTCGTCCTCTTCCACGACACCTTCGCGACCTACAACGTCCCCGAGGTGGCCCGGGCCGCCGTCGGGCTGCTGGAGACGGCCGGCTACCGGGTGCGCCTCGTCGATCGCCGGTGCTGCGGCCGGCCCCTCATCTCCAAGGGGCTCCTGGACGAGGCGCGGGCCAGCGCCGAGTGGAACGTGGCGCGGCTGGCCCCGTACGCGGAGCAGGGGACCGCCATCGTCGGCCTGGAGCCCTCCTGCCTGCTCACCATGCGCGACGAGTGGGTGGATCTCGTGCGCACCGAGCGGGCGCGCGCGGTCGCCCGGAGCGCCGTCCTCCTGGAGGAGTTCCTGCTGCACGAGCGCCAGCGGGGTCTGACGCTGCCGTTTTCGACCGGCCGGGGGCGGGTCCTGCTCCACGGGCACTGCCACCAGAAGGCACTGGCCGGTACCGCTCCCACCGTGCAGGTGCTCCGCTGGGCCGGCTTCGAGGTGACCGAGGTGGACTCCGGCTGCTGCGGCATGGCCGGCTCCTTCGGCTTCGAGCGCGAGCACTACGACCTGTCGGTCTGGCTGGGGAACCGGCGCCTGGCGCCGGCCGTGCGCGCCGCGGACGCCGACACGGTCGTGGTCGCCCCCGGCATGTCGTGCCGGCAGCAGATCGAGCACCTCACCGGCCGGCGCGCCCGGCATCCCGCCGAAGTCCTCTGGTCGGCGCTGGCCCGCTGATCCTCGGCGCCGCCGGTGTCCTGGCCGCGGCGTTCGTCAAGGGCGCCATCGGGTTCGGCTTCCCGGCCCTGGCCACGCCGCTGCTGGCCCTGGCCGTCGACGTGAAGGTGGCGGTGCCCGTGCTCATCATCCCCAACCTGGTCATGGACGGCGTCCAGGTCGTCCGCCGCGGCGGCGTCCTGGCCGCGGCCCGGGGCATGGGGGTGCTGCTGGCCTTCGGCGTGGTGGGGACGGTGCTTGGCACCCGGCTCCTGATGGTGCTGCCGCCGCGGGTCGCGGTGCTGGCGATGGGCCTCGTCGTGCTGACCTTCGTCGGCATCAACACCACGCGCCTGCAGCCCCGGGTCCCCCGGGCCTGGAGCTCCTGGCTGGCGCCGCCCGTCGGCCTGGTGGCCGGCGTGCTGGGCGGGCTGGCCAACGTGCCCGGCCTCCCGCTGGTCATCTACTTCTACTCGCTGGGGATGGACAAGGCGGAGTTCATCCGCTCGGTGGCCTTCACGTTCGTGAGCTTCAAGATCATCCAGCTCGGCACGGTGACCTACTTCGGGCTGATGACCTGGCCGATCCTGGCGTGGTCGCTGGCGCTCACCGGGCTGGGGCTGGGGGGCTTCTGGCTGGGGCTCGCCGTGCAGGATCGCCTGCCGCCGGCGACGTTCAACCGGGCGGTGCTCGGGTTCCTGGGCGCGCTGGGGCTCTGGCTGGTCGTCCGCGCGGCCCTCTGACGGTCGCGCCGGAGGGCGGCTGGCGCTTCAGCGTCTCCTGGTCGCCAGGCGGGACAGGCAGGCGAGCGTGAGCAGCATCAGCCCGGCCCCGAGCCCCATGTAGGCGGCGAAGAGGCGGGTGGAGAGCTCCACGCCGAGGCCGCGCATGAAGTAGGCGCTGAGCAGGCGCTCGGCGCCCACGGCCAGCAGCAGGACGGACACGAGGAAGAGCCTCATACCCCACGCGCCGGGGACTCCCGGCCATCCGGGCCCAATATATGGGGCGGGGGCGCGGGCGGCGGAGAAAAAAATGCGGGCGTCTCGTCGAGACCGAGCGGGCGGTGGCCGAGGCCTCAGGGCTCGGCGCTCTTGCGGCGGATCTCGGCCAGCACGGCCTCCGGCACGCGCAGGAAGGCCTCCACCACCCGGGGATCGAAGTGGGTGCCGGCGCAGCGCCGGATCTCGGCGCGGGCCGCCTCGAAGGCGATGGCCCTCGAGTAGGGGCGGTCGAAGGTCATGGCGTCGAAGGCGTCCACGACCGCGAAGATGCGGGCGCCGACCGGGATCTCCTCGCCCTTGAGGCCCTGCGGGTAGCCGGTGCCGTCCCACCGCTCGTGGTGGCAGTACACGACCGGCACCGCGCCCTTGAGGAAGGGGATGTTCTCGATCAGGCGCTTGCCGATCTCCGGGTGGCGCCGCATGATCGCCCACTCCTCGCGGCTCAAGGGCCCGGGCTTGAGCAGGATGGCGTCGGGGATGCCGATCTTGCCGATGTCGTGCAGGAGCACCCCGTGGGCGAGGTCGGTCAGCTCGGCCTCCGACAGCCCGTACTCGCGGGCGGTGGCCAGGGCGTACCCGTGCACCCGCCGGGAGTGCGCCTCCGTGCCCACGTCGCGCGAGTCGAGGGCCGCCCCCAGGGTCTCCAGCGTCGCCCGGTAGGTCTCCTGCAGCTCCCGGTAGGCCACCTGCAGGCTCTGGGTGGCCTCCTGGACCCGCCGCTCCAGGAGCTCGTGGTGCTGGCGGCGCTCGATGAGGAGCTGGCGGCGCTCCAGGGCCCGCTCGGCCGCGATCAGCAGCTCCTCGACGTTCACCGGCTTCAGGATGAAGTCGGCGGCGCCCAGGCGCAGGCTGTCGATGGCGGTCTTGATGTCCGGCGCGCCGGTGAGCATGATCACGGCGGCATCCTGGTCGCGCTGCCGGAGGGCGCCCAGGAGGCTGATGCCGTCCATGACCGGCATCTTGAGGTCGGTCACCGTCAGCGGCGGGCGGACGGCCTCGAAGCGGGCCAGGGCTTCCCGGCCGTCGGCCGCCAGCAGGCAGTCGTAACCGACCGACAGGAAGATGTGGCGGAGGACGTCCCGCACCTGGGCGTCGTCGTCGACCACCAGGACCCGCCGGGGCTCGACGCTCAGGACAGCGTCTCCGGGGCCGCCGTCCCCACCACCTGGTTCTTGCCGGCCCGCTTGGCGGCGTACAGGGCGTCGTCGGCGGCGCGGATCAGGTCCTCCGACGTCGTGATGCTCTCGTCGGGGAGGCTGGCCACCCCGAAGCTGGCCGTGAGCGGCTTGCCGTGCGAGAAGGCGTAGGTGGAGATCACCTGCCGGATGCGGTCGGCGTAGAGCCGCGCCCCGGCCAGGGACGTCTCGACGAGGAGGATGGCGAACTCGTCGCCGCCGTACCGGGCCACCACGTTGATCCCCCGCGACTGCTTCATGAGGATCTGCGCCACGTCGCGGAGCGTCCCGTCGCCGACGGCGTGCCCCAGCTCGTCGTTGATGGCCTTGAAGCCGTCGAGGTCCAGGAGCACGATGGACACCGGGTGGTTGAAGCGGCGGTGCCGCTGCATCTCCTCGTCCAGCCGGATGGAGAAGAAGCGGCGGTTGTAGAGGCCCGTCACCTCGTCCTTGAACGAGGTCTCCTGCAGGCGGGCGTTCGTGGACTCCAGCTCCTTGTAGGCGGCATCGAGGCGGGCGGCGAAGCTGTTGATCTCGGCCGCCTGCTGCTCGATCGTCTCCAGCATCTTGCTGAAGGACTGCATGAGCGTGCCGACCTCGTCCCGGCGATGCTCGAGATTCGACATGCGCGCCTCGTCGGCCAGCATCCGGCCGATCTGCGCCACCGTCCGCCCCAGGTCCCAGATGATGTAGCCGCCGGCCACCATGGCCAGCAGGGTGAAGAACAGGAGGACCTGGAGCGCCAGGAGCTGCTCGGAGCCGACGCGGTTCGCGGTCGGGAGCACGTAGACGTGGCTGACGTACACCAGCACGGCGAGGGGAAGCACGCCCGAGAGCGCCAGGGCGAGCAGCACGCGCCGCCGGAGGCGCTGCCCCGCGTGGGATACCTCGGACGAGGCTGCTCCCGGCATATAAGTGATTATTCTGGTTGCCGCGCTCTCGTGTCAATGTCAGAATTTCCGCGGGTGACCGCCGTCGTCCCGGACAGGAAGATCGACTGCGTCGGGCTCTTCTGCCCGATGCCGGTCCTCCGCGTGCGGGAGGCCCTGCAGACCCTGGCCCCGGGGCAGACCCTCGAGATGCTGTCGGACGATCCGGCCTCCGGGGCCGACGTGCGGAGCTGGGCCGCCCGCACCGGTCACGAGCTGCTGGCGGTCGAGAAGCATGGCACGGTCTTCCGGTTTCTCCTCCGAAAGACCCGGTAGCCGGCCGGCGGCGCCGGCCAGGGTCTACCTCGACTACGCAGGCTTCGCGCCCGTCGACCCCCGGGTGGTGGCCGTGATGCGCCCGTTCTTCGAGGGGGGCGTGGGCAACCCGGCCGCGCCCCACTCGCTGGGGCTCGAGGCCCGCGCCTCCCTGGACGCCGCCCGCACCAAGCTGGCCCGGCTCTTCGGCGGCGCGCCGAGCGGCGTGATCTTCACCTCGGGCGCCACCGAGGCCAACAACCTGGCCATCAAGGGCGTGATGCGCCGGACGTCGCGACGCCACCTGGTCACGTCCGCCATCGAGCACATCTCGGTCATCAACGCCTGCCGGGACCTCGAGCGGCAGGGCATCGACGTGACCTATGTCGGGGTCCGCCCGGACGGCCGGGTGGAGCCGGCCCGGGTGGCCGAGGCCATCCGCGCCGACACCGCGCTGGTCTCGATCATGGCCGCCAACGGCGAGATCGGGGCGCTGCAGCCGCTGCGGGAGATCGGACGCCTGACCCGCGCCCGCGGCATCCCCTTCCACGTGGACGCCGTGCACGCGGCCGGACGGGTGCCGCTGGCGGTGGACGAGCTGGGCATCGACCTGCTCACGCTCTCCTCGAACGATCTCTACGGGCCGCCCGGGGCCGGGGCGCTCTGGGTGCGCCCCGACGTGGCCCTGGCCCCCCTCATCCTCGGCGGGGGACAGGAGCGCGGCTACCGCTCGGGGACCGAGAACCTGCCGGCGATCGTGGGCATGGGAGTGGCCGCGGAGCTGGCCCGATCCGAGCTGACCGCGGAGGCCGCCCGGCTGACGCGCCTGCGGGATCGCCTGCTGGCCGGCGTGCTGGAGCGCGTGACCGGCGCGCGGATCACGGGGCCGCTGGGCGCCGAGCGCCTGCCGCACCACGTGAGCGCCGTGGTGCCGGGCGTCAAGGCCGACGGCATCCTCCTGGAGCTCGACCTGCGCGGGGTGGCCGTCTCGTCGGGCTCGGCGTGCAGCGCGCTGACCGGTGAGCCCTCCCACGTCCTCCGCGCCATCGGCTGCGACCGCGAGGCGGCCGAGAGCTCGCTCTGCTTCACGCTGGGGCGCTGGACCACGGCGGCCGAGATCGACTTCGTGCTCGAGGTGCTGCCGGGCGTCGTCGAGCGGCTGCGCCGCCTGGCCTCGTGAGCGCGGCCGGCGGCGTCCGCCTGTTCCTGTTCGACGTCGACGGCACGCTGGTCACGGCCCGCGGCGCCGGGCGCGAGGCCATGCGCCGGGCGCTCCTGGAGGTGTTCGGGCGCACGGGCCCCATCGAGACCTGCGACTTCCGGGGCAAGACCGACCCCTGCATCCTCCGCGAGCTGATGAGTGCGGCGGGCCTGAGCGAGGCGGCCATCGCCGAGCGGGAGCCCGGCTTCTATGCCGCCTACGAGCGGGCGCTGGGCGCGCTGATCGACGACGGCCACCGGGTGCAGGTCCTGCCCGGCGTGCGCGAGATCGTGCGGTCGCTGGCCGCCCACCCGGGCGCCGTGGTCGGGCTCCTGACCGGCAACATCGAGGCCGGGGCCCGGCTGAAGCTCGCGCCCACCGGCCTGTGGCCGCTCTTCCGCGTCGGCGCCTTCGGTTCCGACGACGCCGATCGCCGCCGCCTGCCCGGCATCGCGCGCCGGCGGGCCCGGGCCCTGGTCGGTCACGACGTCCCGGCCGAGCGGGTCACGATCATCGGGGACACGCCGCTGGACGTGGATTGTGCCCGCGCGTGCGGCGCCCGGGCGGTCGCCGTCGCCACCGGCTTGCACAGCGGCGAGGAGCTGGCGGCCTGCGCCCCGGACCTGCTGTTCCCCGACTTCTCCGACCCGGCGGCGGCGCTGCGGCCCTCCTGTCGCCGGCCGACGGGGCTCG
>JBBIIW010000063.1:0-10472 GCA_037446305.1 Candidatus Rokuibacteriota bacterium | reverse complement strand
CCGGGCACCCGCTGGCCATGGCCCTGCTGGCCCCGTACCGGGGCCCCGGCTTCCAGGAGGGCCGGTACTCGGCGCACCTGCTGCCGCTCGCCTTCGTCGCCCTGGCCGTCGCGCTGGGCGGACGCTGGAGCCGCCTGCGCGGGCTCGTCACGGCCGGCTGGCTGGCCCTGGCCCTGCTCGCGCTGGTGCCTGCCGCCTCCCGGCACGGCCGGGCCGTGCACGACATCAACGCGATGCACGTGCACCTCGGCCGCTGGGTGGCCGAGCACCTGCCCGGGCAGGCGCGTCTGGCGCTGAACGACGTCGGGGCCATCACCTTCCTGTCCCGGCGCCACGTCCTGGATCTGATGGGGCTGGTCACCCCGGACATCCTCCCGTACCGCCGGCAGGGGGAGGCCGGCGTCATCCGGTACGTGATCGAGCGGTGCCCCGACTACGTCATCGTGTTCCCGGCGTGGTTTCCCGCGCTGACGGCGCGCCGCGATCTCGTGGAGGCCGTGCACGCCGTGCGCTTGCCGCACACGGACGTCGCCGGCGCCCGCGAAATGGTCGTATATCGATTCCTGGGCTGCGGGGTATGATCGAAACGTGCGCGCAGTGGGCCTCATCGCCGTCACGATCGCCGCGCTGATGGCGGGCGCGGTGGTCCCGGCGCGCGCCCAGGTCTACCGCTACGTCGACGAGCTCGGACACGCGCACTACGTCGAGGGCCTCGACCGCGTCCCGGAGCGCTACCGCGCGCGCGCCATCCCCCTCGGGCTGCGCAACCGGCCGGCGCCGCCCGCCGAGGCGGACGCGGCGGCGGCCGCCGTCGAGCCGAAGGGCACGGTCATCCGCTACACCCCCGGGCAGCCCATCATGGTGGACGTGCGCATCAACGGCGGCGCCCCGGCCCGCCTGCTCCTGGACACCGGCGCCGACCGCACGCTGATCAGCCCGCGGGCCCTGGCCGCCGCCGGGGTGTCGCTGACGCGCGTCGTGGCCCAGGGGGAGATGACGGGCGTGACAGGAACGGATCGGGTGCAGTACGTGATCGTGGACTCGCTGGAGGTGGGCGAGGCGAAGGTGCGGCGGCTGCCGGTGGCGGCCTACGAGATGCCGGCGTCGCCCGGCGACGGTCTGCTGGGTCGCGACTTCCTCGACCAGTTCAACCTCCGGATCGACTCCGAGCGCGGCGAGGTGACCCTGCTGCCCAAGTAGGGCATCGCGGCTGTGGTAGGATGACGGTCCCGGCCATGGACTACAAAGCCACGCTGAATCTGCCCAAAACCGCCTTCCCGATGCGCGCCAACCTGCCGCAGAGCGAGCCCGAGATGCTGGCCTGGTGGGACCGCATCGCCATCTACAAGCGCGTGCGGGAGGCCAGCGCGGGGCGTCCCCTGTGGATCCTCCACGACGGACCGCCCTACGCCAACGGCCACATCCACATGGGACACGTCCTCAACAAGGTCCTCAAGGACGTGATCGTGAAGTCGCGCTCGATGCTCGGCTTCAACGCCGTCTACGTCCCCGGCTGGGACTGCCACGGGCTGCCCATCGAGCACCAGGTGGACAAGGAGCTGGGGCTGGACCGCGCCAGCGTGGACGTGCGCCAGGCCATGGACCCCGTCGAGAAGCGGCGCCGCTGCCGGGAGTACGCCCTGCGCTTCATCGACATCCAGCGCCAGGAGTTCAAGCGGCTGGGCGTGTTCGGAGACTGGGACAACCCGTATTTGACGATGGCCCCCGGCTACCAGGCGGTGATCGCCCGCGAGTTCGGCCGTTTCGTGGGCCGCGGGCTGGTCTACAAGGGCCTCAAGCCCGTCCACTGGTGCATGTACTGCAAGACGGCGCTGGCCCAGGCCGAGGTCGAGTACGAGGAGCAGCGCACCCCCTCGGTGTACGTGGCCTTCCCGCTGCTGAGCCCGCCGCCCGCGGTGGCCGACCGGCCGGCGGCGCTCGCGATCTGGACCACCACGCCGTGGACCCTGCCGGCGAACCTGGCGGTCGCCGTCCACCCCGACGAGGAGTACGTCGTCCTGGAGGCCGGCCGGCCGGAGCGGCTCGTCGTCGCGGCCAAGCTGGCCGCCGAGGTCGCGCGGGTGCTGCGGCTGGGGGAGCCGCGGGTGGTGGCCCGCGTGCCGGGCGCCGGCCTGGTCGGTCTCGAGTACCGCCACCCGTGGATCGACCGGGCGGGCAAGGTGGCCGGCGCCGACTTCGTGGCCATGGACACCGGGACCGGGCTCGTGCACATCGCGCCCGGCCACGGCGAGGAGGACTACGAGCTCGGCCGCAGCCTGGGGCTGCGCGTCTACAACCCGGTGGACGACGACGGCCGCTTCGTGCCCGAGGTGGAGCACCTGGCCGGCCAGACCGTGTGGGAGGCCAACCCGAGGATCGTCGCGCTGCTGCGGGAGCGGGGGGCGCTCCTGGCCGAGGTGCCGCTCACCCACACCTACCCGCACTGCTGGCGGTGCAAGAACCCGACCCTGTTCCGCGCCACCGAGCAGTGGTTCATCGCGCTCGACAAGGACGCGCTCCGGCAGCGCGCCCTGCACGCCATCCGCCGCGACGTCCGGTGGATCCCGCCGTGGGGCGAGGAGCGCATCTACAACATGGTCGCGCACCGCCCGGACTGGACGATCTCCCGGCAGCGGGTGTGGGGCGTGCCCATCGTGGCCTTCTACTGCCGGGCGTGCGAGGCCCTGCTGCTCGACGAGGCCATCGTCGAGCACGTGGCCGCCATCTTCCGGACCGGGCAGGGCGCCGACGAGTGGTACGTGCGCGAGGCGGCCGACCTGCTGCCGCCCGGCACCCGCTGCCCGCAGTGCGGCGGCGGCGAGTTCCGCAAGGAGATGGACATCCTCGACGTCTGGTTCGACTCCGGCTGCAGCCACGCGGCCGTGCTGGAGACGCGGCCCGAGCTGCGCTGGCCGGCCGAGATGTACCTGGAGGGCTCGGACCAGCACCGCGGCTGGTTCCACTCCTCGCTGCTGGAGGCCGTCGGCACCCGCGGCGCGCCGCCCTACCGGAGCGTGCTGACCCACGGCTTCGTGGTGGACGGCGAGGGCCGGAAGTTCTCCAAGTCGCTCGGCAACTACGTGGCGCCCGAGGAGCTGATCCCGAAGTACGGGGCCGAGGTGCTGCGGCTGTGGGCGGCGGCCGAGGACTACACGGAGGACATCCGCCTGTCGGGCGAGATCCTCGACCGCCTGGCCGACGCCTACCGCCGCATCCGGAACACCTACCGGTTCCTGCTCGGCAACCTGGGCGACTTCGACCCGGTCCGCGACCGGCAGCCCGTCGCCCGGCTGGACGAGGTGGACCGCTGGATCCTCGACCGCCTGGCCCGGCTGATCGGCCGGGTCACCCGGGCCTACGAGGAGTACCAGTTCCACACCGTCTTCCACGCCGTGCACAACTTCTGCGCGGTGGACCTGTCGGCGCTGTACCTGGACATCATCAAGGACCGTCTCTACACGTCGGCCGCCGCCGACCCCCGCCGGCGGGCCGCCCAGACGGCGTGCTACGAGCTGTTCCGCGCCCTGACCCGGCTGATGGCCCCGATCCTGACCTTCACCGCCGAGGAGGCCTGGCGGCACCTGCCGGGGCCGCGGGCCGAGAGCGTGCACCTGGAGCGCTTCCCCGAGGTGCCGCCGGAGTGGCTCGACGATGCGCTGGAGCGGGAATGGAGCCGCCTGCTGGAGGTGCGCCGCGAGGTGGCCAAGGCGCTCGAGCTGGCGCGCGGCCGCGGCCTCATCGGCAGCGGGCTGGAGGCGCGGGTGGCGGTCCTGAGCGCGCCCGAGGACCTGCCGGGCCTGCTCGGGCGCAAGCAGGCGCTGCTGCCCACCCTCTTCATCGTCTCGCAGGTCGACCTCGCGGCCGCCGGCGCCCGGCCGGCGGTGACGCACGAGAGCCAGGACATCCCCGGCCTGGTCATCGGCGTGGACCGCGCGCGCGGCCGCAAGTGCCAGCGCTGCTGGACCTGGAGCGAGCGGGTGGGCGAGAGCCCGGCGCACCCCGACCTCTGCGAGCGCTGCCTGCCCGTCGTCGCCGCGGGCGCATGAGGGCGGTGCTGGCCACGGCGGCGGGGGTCGTCGCGCTCGACCAGCTCACCAAGGCGCTCGTCCTGAGCCGGCTCGACCACGGGATCCCGGTCAGCGTCATCGACGGGTTCCTGGCCCTGACCCTGGTCATGAACACCGGACTGGCCTTCGGGCTGCTGGCCGGCCTGCCACCGTCCTGGCGCTGGCTGGTGGCGCTGCTGTCCATCGGGGCGCTGGTCGTCCTGGCCCGCGTGGCCGTGCGCGTGCTCGCCCAGGGTAGCCGCGTCGACACGCTGGCCATCGGGCTCGTCTTCGGCGGCGCCGTCGGCAACCTGATCGACCGCGCGCGCTTCGGGGCCGTCGTGGACTTCGTGGACGTCTACTTCCGCGGCTGGCACTGGCCGGCATTCAACGTCGCCGACTCGGCCATCACGGTCGGGGTCGCGCTGCTCGCCTTCCGCCTCCTGGTCCAGTCCGCGTCGGGGGCTCCGGGCCGGGCGTGACGGCCCGGCGTCTCACCGTCGAGCGCGCGGCGGCCGGGGCGCGGCTCGACCGCTGGCTGGCCGACGCCGTGCCCGCCCTGTCCCGCGCCCGCATCCAGCGCCTGATCGACGAGCGGCGCGTGCGCGTGGACGGCGTCGTCCCCAAGCCCGCGCACCGGCTGCGCGGCGGCGAGCGGGTGGAGATCGAGATCCCGCCCCCGCCCGCCGAGGAGCTGGAGCCCGAGCCGATCGCCCTGCAGGTGCTCTACGAGGACGCCCACGTGCTGGTCCTCGACAAGCCGGCCGGGATGGTGGTCCACCCCGGCGCCGGCCACGCCACCGGGACCCTGGCCGCCGCCGCCCTCGCCCACGCCCCGTCCATCGCCGGGGTCGGCGGCCGGCGGCGGCCGGGCATCGTGCACCGGCTGGACAAGGACACCTCCGGGGTGCTGGTCATCGCCAAGACCCGCCAGGCCTATGACTCCCTGACGGCCCAGCTGGCAGCCCGGACGGTCACCCGCCGCTACCTGGCGGTCGTGCACGGGCGGGTGGGGCTGGCCGAGGGCAGGGTGGAGGCCCCGATCGGCCGCGACCCCCGCCACCGGCAGCGGATGGCCGTGCGGCCACCCGGCCGGGGCAAGCCCGCCGTGACCCGGTATCGCGTGCTGGAGCGGCTGGGCCCGTACACCTACCTGGAGTGCCGCCTGGAGACGGGTCGAACCCACCAGATCCGGGTCCATCTGGCCTCGATCGGCCATCCGATCGTGGGCGACACGGTCTACGGTCGCTCGCGGGGCCGACCTCCGATCCCGCTGCAGGGGATCGCCCTCCACGCTGCCAGCCTGGCATTCGTGCACCCGGCTACCCAGGAGCGGATGGAGTTCAGCACCGTCCTGCCCGAGCGGATGGAACGGCTCCTGTCGCACCTCCGCGCCCGGTGAGCCGCCCGGTATGGCCCGGGGTTTGCTGGAAGCGGGTGCTATGATCGAAGGCGCCGCATGCATGGGTTGACCGCCGTCATCCTCGCCGCCGGCGAGGGCAAGCGCATGCGCTCCCGCCGGCCCAAAGTGCTCCATCACCTCTGCGGGCGGCCGCTGATCGCCTATCCCCTGCGCATCGCCCGCTCCGTCGCCGACCGGATCGTGCTGGTGGTGCCTCCCGACGCCGACGAGATCGCCCGCATCGCCGGCCCCGACGTGCAGGCGGTGGTGCAGCGGGAGCGGCTGGGGACGGGCCACGCGGTGCGGGAGGCCCGGACGGCCTGCGGAGAGGACGAGGTGCTGGTGATGGCCGGCGACATGCCGCTGCTGTCCGGGGAGACCGTCGAGCGGCTCGTGAGCCACCACCGGGCCGCCGGCGCGGCGGTCACGCTGCTGACCGCCGTCGTCGACCAGCCCCAGGGCTACGGGCGGGTCCTCCGCCAGCGGGGCCGGGTGACCCGCATCGTGGAGGAGCGGGATGCCACCGACGACCAGAAGAAGATCACGGAGATTGCGACCTCGGTCTACTGCTTTCAGCCGGCCCGGCTCTGGACCGCCCTGGCCGAGGTGCGGGCCGACAACGACCAGGGCGAGTACTACCTGACCGACGTGGTCGGTCTGCTGGCCCGGGCCGGGGCCCGGGTCGAGGCGGTGACGGTCGCCGACCCCACCGAGGCCCTGGGGGTGAACGACCGCAAGCAGCTGGCGGCGGTGGCCGCCATCCAGCGCCGGCGCATCCTCGACCGGCTGATGGAGGCCGGGGTGACCATCCTGGACCCCGCCTCGACCTACGTCGAGGACACGGTCACCATCGGCCCCGACACCGTCCTGCAGCCGCAGGTCGTCCTGGAGGGCGCCACCACGATCGGCAGCGAGTGCGTCATCGGCGCCGGCTCGCACGTCGCCGGCAGCCGGCTCGCCGACCGGGTGATCCTCAAGCCCTACAGTGTCATCGAGGAGTCCGAGGTCGAGGAGGGCGCCACGCTCGGCCCCTTCTGCCACCTGCGCCCCGGCTGCCACATCGGGGCCGGCGCCGAGATCGGCAACTACGCCGAGCTGAAGAAGGCACGGGTCGGCGCGCGCACGAAGATCCACCACGTCTCCTACGTGGGCGATGCGACGGTCGGCGCCCGGGTCAACATCGGCGCCGGCACCATCACCTGCAACTACGACGGCTTCGCCAAGCACCGCACGGTCATCGCCGACGGCGCCTTCGTGGGGACGAACACGAGCCTGGTGGCGCCGCTGACGGTGGGCGAGGGCGCCTACATCGGCGCCGGCTCGGTGATCACCCGGGACGTGCCGCCCGGCGCCCTGGCGGTGGAGCGCAGCCCGCAGATCGTCAAGGACGGCTGGGTGGCCCGGCGGCGCGAGCGCCGCGGCGGCCCCCGGAAGGCGGACTGACCATGTGCGGGATCGTCGGCTACGTCGGGGAGCGCAGCGCCGTCGGCATCATCGTGGACGGCCTCAAGCGGCTCGAGTACCGCGGCTACGACTCGGCCGGGGTGGCCGTGCTGGGCCCCGGCGGCGCCCTCGAGGTGCGGCGGGCGGCCGGGCGCATCAAGGTGCTGGAATCCCTCCTGCGCGAGCGGCCGCTGGCCGGCTCGCTCGGCGTCGGCCACACCCGCTGGGCCACGCACGGCCGGCCCTCGGACGAGAACGCGCACCCGCACACGGACTGCTCGGGCACGCTGGTCGTCGTCCACAACGGCATCCTGGAAAATTACCTCGAGATCAAGGAGCGCCTGCGGGTCGAGGGGCACGCGTTCCGGTCCGAGACGGACACCGAGGTCCTGGCCCATCTCATCGAGCATCACCTCAGGGGCGGCGCCCGCCTGGACCGGGCGGTGAAGGCCGCCCTCACCGAGTTCAGGGGCTCCTACGCGGTGGCCGTCGTCTCGACCGCCGCCCCCGACCGCCTGCTGGCCGCCAAGCACGGCGCCGGCAGCGTCGTCGTCGGGCTGGGGCAGGGGGAGATGTTCGTGGCCTCCGACATCCCGGCCATCCTGGGCCACACCCGGGACGTCGTCATCCTGGAGGACGGCGAGGTGGCCGAGGTCGCCGCCCACGGCGTGCAGGTCTCGACGCTCGACGACCAGCCGGTCCAGCGCGAGCCGGTCCGCATCCTGTGGGACCCCATCATGGCCGAGAAGGGCGGCTACCGCCACTTCATGCTCAAGGAGATCTACGAGCAGCCGCGGGCCATCACCGACACCTTCCGCGGCCGCATCGCGCCCGAGACGGGCAACGTGGTGCTGCCGGACGTCAACCTCGATCCGGCCGCGGTGCGGGCCCTGCAGCGGGTGGTGTTCGTGGCCTGCGGCACCGCCTGCTACGCCTCCATGCTCGGCCGGGCGATGGTCGAGCGCCTGGCCGGACTGCCGGCGGAGTGGGATCTGGGCTCCGAGTTCCGGTACCGCGACGCGGTGGTCGGCCCCGAGACGCTGGTGGTGGCCGTCTCGCAGTCCGGCGAGACGGCCGACACGATCGGCGCCGTGAAGGCGGCCAAGCTCAAGGGCTGCCCGGTGGTGACCATCACCAACGTGGTCGGCTCGGCGCTGGCCCGCGAGGCCACCGGCACCCTCTACATGCACGCCGGCCCCGAGATCGGCGTGGCCTCCACCAAGGCCTTCGCCACGATGATCGTGGCCGTGTACCTGCTCGGCCTCTGGCTGGGGCGCCAGCGCGGCGTGCTCACCGCCGAGGACGTGCGCAAGCGCATCCGGGACCTGGTCGAGATCCCCCGGCTGGTGGAGGAGACCCTGGAGCTGGACGGGCGCATCGCCGCCCTCGCCCGGCACCTCTCGCACGCCACCGACTTTCTCTACCTGGGCCGGGGGCTCCAGTA
The DNA here is from genome assembly GCA_037446305.1 of Candidatus Rokuibacteriota bacterium. Classification (GTDB taxonomy): domain Bacteria; phylum Methylomirabilota; class Methylomirabilia; order Rokubacteriales; family CSP1-6; genus JBBIIW01. The sequence goes on along the minus strand of JBBIIW010000063.1, from coordinate 2,137 downwards.
CCCGATCGCGCTGGAGGGCGCCCTGAAGCTCAAGGAGATCTCCTACGTGCACGCCGAGGGCTACGCCGGCGGCGAGATGAAGCACGGCCCCATCGCCCTCATCCAGGACGGCTTCCCGGTGGTGGCGCTGGCGCCCCGCGACAGCTCCTACGACCGGATGCTGGGCAACGTCGAGGAGGTCCGGGCCCGGGAGGGCCAGGTCATCGCGGTCGTGCACCGGGGCGACCGGGGGCTGGCCGCCAAGGCCCAGCACGTCATCGAGGTGCCGCCCTCGGCCGAGCTGCTGGCTCCTCTGATCACGGTCGTGCCGCTGCAGCTGCTGGCCTACCACATCGCGGTGCGGCGCGGCTGCGACGTGGACCAGCCCCGGAACCTGGCCAAGTCGGTGACGGTGGAGTAGCGGCCGCGGACCGGCTCTTCGTCGTCCTGGCCGCCGTCTCCGGCTTCCTGGCCGTCGCCCTGGGCGCCTTCGGCGCGCACCTCCTGCGCGACCGCATCGGTCCCGAGCTGATGCACACCTGGCAGACCGGACAGCGCCTGCACCTCTTCCACACCGTGGCCCTGCTCGGCGTGGGGTGGGCGGCCACGCGCTGGCCCGGCGGGGCGACGGCGGCCGCCGGCTGGCTCTTCGTGGCCGGGATCATGCTCTTCTCGGGCAGCCTCTACCTGCTGGCCATCACCGGCACGCGCTGGCTGGGCGCCATCACCCCGTTCGGGGGCCTGGCCTTCCTGGCCGGCTGGCTCCTGCTGGCCTGGCGCGCGTGGACGGCGCCGTGAGGCGACGCCGCGGTACAATCGCCTGGTGCCCGGCGGCCTGGAGCGCATCCTCGACGACCTGAATCCCGCGCAGCGCGAGGCGGTCACGTACGGCGACGGCCCCCTGCTGGTCGTGGCCGGCGCCGGCAGCGGCAAGACCAGGGTCATCGCCTACCGGATCGCCTGGCTGCTCGGCGCCCACGGGGTCTCGCCGCGGAACCTGCTGGCCGTGACCTTCACCAACAAGGCGGCCGACGAGATGGGCCGCCGCGTGGAGCAGCTGCTGCGGCCGCTCGGCATCCCCGCGCCCCTGATCGGCACCTTTCACTCGGTCTGCGTGCGCATCCTCCGCCAGCACGGCCGGCACGTCGCGCTGCCGGCCCACTTCACGATCTACGACGAGGACGACCGGCTGGCGCTGGTGAAGGAGTGCATGAAGGAGGGCGAGCTGGCCGAGCGCTCGTTCACGCCCGCCACGGCCGTCCACCGGATCTCGGCCTGGAAGAACCAGATGGTGGCGGTCAGCGAGGCGCTCCGCGACGCCCGCGGCCCGTGGGAACAGAAGGCGGCGCTGGTGTACTCCCGGTACGAGAAGCGGCTGCGGGAGGTGGGCGCCGTCGACTTCGACGACCTGCTGCTCCTGGTCGTGCGCCTGTTCCAGGAGGCGCCCGAGGCGCTGGCCTGGTACCGCGGCCTCTGGCGCCACGTCCTGGTGGACGAGTACCAGGACACCAACCGGGCCCAGTACCGGATCATCCGGGCGCTGACCGCCGAGCACCGCAACCTCTGCGTGGTGGGCGACCCCGACCAGTCCATCTACCGGTTCCGGGGCGCCGACATCCGCAACATCCTGGACTTCGAGTCCGACCATCCCGGCACCAAGCTGGTGCGCCTGGAGCAGAACTACCGCTCGACGCAGCGCATCCTGGCCCTGGCGGCCGGGGTCATCGCCCACAACGTCCAGCGGAAGGACAAGACGCTGTGGACGGAGAACGCCGAGGGGGAGCGGGCGCGCCTCTACCGGGCCTGGGACGAGCACGAGGAGGCGAACTTCGTCGCCCAGACCGTGCTGAGCCTGCGTGGCGAGGGCATCCCCTGGAGCGGCATGGCGGTCTTCTACCGCACCAACGCCCAGTCGCGGGTGCTGGAGGACGCCATGCGGCGCGCGCGGATCCCGTACGTGATCGTGGGCGGCGTCCGCTTCTACGAGCGGCGCGAGATCAAGGACGTCCTGGCCTACCTGCGCCTGATCGTCAACCCGGAGGACGACGTGGCCTTCCGCCGGGCCATCGGCGCGCCGGCCCGCGGCATCGGCCAGCAGACGCTGGCCCGGCTGGACGAGGTCGCGGCCCGCGAGGGCCGGCCGCTGCTGGCCGTGGCG
>JBBIIW010000062.1:0-10661 GCA_037446305.1 Candidatus Rokuibacteriota bacterium | reverse complement strand
GCTCGCGGCCCGCCCGCCGCCCACGGCCCGACGCCCCGCGGCCGCCGGTCCCCGGCGCCCCTACTCATAGCGGATGCGCGGGTCCAGCACGAGGTAGGCCAGGTCCACCAGGAAGTTGATCACCACGATGGTGGTGGCCACGAAGAGCGTGACGCCCTGCACGACCGGCAGGTCGCGGGCGCTGATGGCGCCCAGCGCCAGCCGGCCCAGGCCCGGCAGCGCGAAGACGGATTCGAGCACGATGCTGCCGGCCATGAGCTGGCCGAGCTGGATGCCGGCCACGGTGACGATCGGGATGAGCGCGTTGCGCAGGGTGTGCTTGCCCACCACCCGCGCCTCGCGCACGCCCTTGGCCCGGGCGGTGCGCACGTAATCCTCTCGCAGCACGTCGAGGACGGCCGAGCGGGTGGCCCGGATCAGCACCGCGCCCTGGAAGAAGCCCAGCGCCAGCGCCGGCAGCAGGAGCGAGCGCAGCGCCGGCCCCACGCCCTGCTCCCAGCCGGCGAAGCCGCCCGACTGCACCCAGCCCAGCTCCACCGAGAAGACCAGGATGAGCAGGAGGCCCAGCCAGAACGACGGCACCGCGAGGCCGAGCTGCGAGACGGCCATGGTCAGGTAGTCGCCCGGGCGCCGGTGGCTGGTGGCGGCGAAGAGCCCGAACGGCAGGGCCAGGGCCACCATGATGGCGGCGGCCAGCAGCGTGAGCGGCAGCGTGACCGGCAGCCGGCTGACGATCAGCCGGCCGACCGGCACGTCGTACTGGATGGACGTGCCCAGGTCGCCGCGCAGGGCGCCGCCGACCCACTCCAGGTACTGCAGGGGCAGCGGGCGGTCCAGGCCCATGGCCTCCCGCAGCCGCGCCGTGGCCTCGGGGCTGCCCTCGGTCCCCATGATGACGGTGGCCGGGTCGCCGGGCAGCACCCGGATGGCGACGAAGGCCAGGATCGAGACGAAGAAGAGGGTCGCGATGAGCGCCGCGACCCTCCGCACCAGGTACCGCCGCACGTGGCTTGCCGGCCCTCCCCCGGCGTCCGCTCAGGCCGCGGGCGGGACGGCCACCCGGCAGCGGCTCAGGACGAAGCGGGCGTCGCCCACCGCCTCCCGGGCGTCGGCGGCGGTGTAGAGCCGGTCGGGCGGGCTCCCGACCTCGTCGTCGCCGTAGAAGGCGATCTCGCGCTCTTCACGCAGGCGCCGCGAGATCGAGGCCAGCCGGTCCAGATCCTCGACGATGGCCTTCGGCAGCCGCTCGACGTGCTCGCGCAGGAAGATTCCCACATCGTGCACGCGCGGCACCTCGATGCCGGCCGCCCGCAGCACTGCCTTGAGCGCCAGCTCGACGGCCTCCTGGCTCCTCCGCACGGCCAGGTGCCAGGCGCCGGCTTGCCCGTACCGTTCCGCCTCGTCCAGGATCAGGCCGGCCTGCCGCAGGTACGCGCGGGCGATCTCGGCTGAGGTCACAGCTCGACGATCTCCCCGGGCGCCAGGTGGGGCTTCAGCACCCAGTACCGGATGCGGCCCCGCTCCCGCCGCTCGGCCCCGAGTCGCTGCAGGGAGGCGCGCACCCGCGACAGGATGTCCGCGAAGAACCCGCCGCGATCGTAGAGCAGGCGCGCGTCCTCGACGAGGTCGAGGTAGAGGGGGACGATGCGCTGCGCCTCCTCGGGCGTCTTGACCACGCGGGACAGCCGGGTCCGGATTCCCGCGACCCGCAGCGCCTCCAGTTCCGGCTCGAACCGCCGGTCGGCCGCCTCCAGGCAGCGCAGGCGCGCGAAGCGGCCGGCAGGCAGGTCCTCGCAGACGATCAGGAGGTCGAGATCCGAGTCGGCGGTGGCCTCGCCCCGAGCCGCGGACCCGAAGAGGACGACCGACACGAGGCGGCCGCCGAGGGCCTCCTGGAGGAGCGCCGAGTACCGCTCCGCGGCGGCGTCGAGGGCCGCGCGAACGCGCCCTGCCCTCAACGCGCCGCCGCCCACCCGACCTCGCTCAGGTCGGCCGACGGCACCGGCAGGTGCTCCCACAGGCCCTGCACGCCCTTGCGGGCCACGGCCAGGCGCGGGTGCATGTAGAGGAAGACCACCGGGGCGTCCTCGGCCAGCAGCCGCTGCATCTGCCCGTACAGCTGCCGCCGCGCCATGTCGTCCACGGTCACCTCCGACTGCCGGTACAGCTCCTGGAAGCGCGGGCTGTCGTAGCGGAAGTAGTATTTGGGGTTGGCGTAGTTGCCGATGTCCCAGGCCTCGGCGTGCCCGATGATCGTCAGGTCGTAGTCGGGCTCCTGGCAGCCCGAGGCCGGCCGGCAGAACACCCGGTCCAGCCACTGCGTCCACTCGATCTGCTCGATCCTGACCCGCACGCCGACCTTCGCCAGCTGGGCGGCGATGATCTCGCCGGTGCGCACCGTGTAGTAGTACTGGGGCGCCACCTTGAGAACGGTGTCGAAGCCGTTCGGGTACCCGGCCTCGGCCAGCAGCCGCTTGGCCCGCTCGGGGTCGTGCGGCACCAGGGCGCTCACGTCCTGGTAGTAGGGGTTGAGCGGATCCACGTTCGAGCCGAGGATCTTGCCCATCCCGAACATGGCGCCCGCCAGGACCTCCTGCTTGTCGATGGCGTGGGTGATGGCCCGGCGCACCCGCACGTCGCTGTAGGGCTTGCGGGCGTTGTTCATGGCCATGACGACGTCGTTGGTGGTGTCGCCCACGATCACGGTGAAGCGCGCGTCCCGCTTGAGGTCGGTGACGTGCTCGGGGCCCAGCCCGAACAGCGAGGCGTCCACGTCGCCGGCCTTGAGCGCGGCCAGGGCGGCGTTGGGGTCGGGGATGAAGCGGAAGGTGGCCCGCTCCAGCCGGGGCAGCCCCTTGACGTGGTAGTCGGGGTTCTTCACCAGCGTGATGCGGTCGCCGCGCACCCACTCGCCGAACTTGTAGGGCCCGGTGCCCACCGGGGCGCTCTTGAGCGTCTCCACGGCCTCCCGGGGGTAGATCACCGAGCCCTGGCGGGCCAGGTTGAGCAGGAAGTTGGCGCTGGGGCTCTTGAGCGAGAACACCACGGTGTAGTCGTCCTTGACCGTGATGTCGCCGATGGCCTCGTAGTAGCGCGGGTAGGGATGCTTGGTGGCCGGGTCCATGGCCCGCTCGATGGCGAACTTCACGTCCGCCGCCTTCATCTCCCGCCCGTTGTGGAACTTCACGCCGCGCTTGAGATGGAAGGTGTAGCTGCGGCCGTCCACCGTCTCCCAGCGCTCGGCCAGCCAGGGCACGAGCTTGCCGTTGCGGTCCACCTTCAGCAGCGCCTCCTGGATGTTGTAGAAGACGACCGCGGCGGTGGCGGAGGCGGGCGTGGCGGTCAGGTCGAGGCCGGGGGGCTCCGTGGAGACCTGGACGGTGAGGCGCGAGGGCGGCTGGGGGGCGGCCGGCGCCGGGATCAGAGCGAGCACGAGCAGGACGGCGGCGAGCGCCGCCAGGGTTGCGCGCATCATGGACGGTCTCCTTTGAAGTACTCCACGGTCCGTTGCAGGCCTTCCTCGAAGCCGACCAGCGGCGTGTAGCCGAGCCGCTGCCTGGCGCGGCTCACGTCGGCCAGCGTGTGAGCGACGTCGCCCGGCCGCCGCGGCGTGTGGCGGCGGACCAGCGGCCGGCCCAGCAGCCGCTCCAGCATCGCGATGATCTCCAGCAGGCTGACCCGCGCGCCGCACCCGACGTTGAACACCTCGCCGGCCACCCCCTCGGCCCGGGCGGCCAGGAGATTGGCCTCCACCACGTTCTCGATGTAGGTGAAGTCGCGCGACTGGGTGCCGTCGCCGTGCACCTCCAGCGGCGTGCCCCGGAGGCCGCCCAGGATGAAGCGGGGGATGACGGCCGCGTACTCCGAGGCCGGGTCCTGGCGGGGGCCGAAGACGTTGAAGTAGCGCAGGCCGACGGTCTCCACGCCGTACAGCCGGCTCCAGACCGCCGCGTACTGCTCGCCGGCCGCCTTGGACACCGCGTAGGGCGAGATGGGGGCCGGGGGCTGGTCCTCGCGCTTGGGGAGCTGGGGCTGATCGCCGTACACCGAGGACGACGAGGCGTACACCACGCGCCGGATGCCGGCCCGGCGGGCCGCCTCCAGCACGTGCAGGGTGCCCGTCACGTTGTGCTCGTTGGCGGCCAGCGGCTCCTTCACCGACCGCGGCACCGAGCGCATGGCCGCCTGGTGGTAGACGACGGCCGCGTCGCGGGCCGCCCGCTCCACGGTCGGCAGGTCGCGGATGTCCCCCTCGATGACCTCCAGGCGGGCGCCGAACCGGGCCCCGAAGGCCAGGTTGGCCCGGCTGCCGGTCGAGAAGTCGTCCAGGACCCTGACGCGGTGCCCGTCGGCGAGCAGCCGCTCGACCAGGTGCGAGCCGATGAAGCCCGCCCCGCCGGTGACCAGGGCGATCGTGCTCATGTCAGGCCGGACGCCGGCCGATGACCTGCTCCGCCAGCCGCAGCACCCAGGCCGCGTCCTCGTACGCGCGGGCGGCCTGCGCGGCCGAGTAGCGCTCGGTCGGAATGAAATCGACGTCGCCGTACATGGCCAGCTCGCGCTCCTTCCGGAGCGCCCCCGAGATCTCCGCCGCTCGCGGGAGCTGAGCCGCGATGTCGGCCGCGAACCTGTCCCGGTGCTCCAGGAGCAACGGGCCGACGTCGTGGAGCTTCGGGTGGTCCACGCCGATCGCCCGGAGCATGGCCTTCAGGGCCAGCTCGACAAGCTCCTGAGCTTCCCGGACGACATCGGAGTGCGCGCCGGCGTCCCGGAAGAGGGCCAGCGCCCGCAGGCCCACCCGGGCTTTCTCCAGATAACTCCGGGCCAGGGCATCGTCGAGCATCGGCCCGTCCTCGTCACGCCTGCCCGTCGGATTCAGATCCCAGTACCACCCGCTCCCCCACCGGACGCGCCGGGCGCCCCGTCGCTCCAGCTGGGCGCGGAAGCGGGCCAGGAAGCCGGCCAGGAAGTTCTCGCGATCATAGAGGATCTTCGCGTCCTCGACCATGTCGAGGAACAAGGGGCTCCCCCGCTCCACCTCCTCGGGCGTCTTCACGACCGGCGAGAGCAGCGTCGGAGTGCCGTCGCTGTTGACCATCGACAGGGTCGGACCCAGCCGCCGCTCGACCGCCATGAACTCCTCCACCCGAGCGGCGTGGCCGTCCGGCAGATCGCGGGCCACGATCAGGAGATCGACGTCCGAGTCCTCCCGGGGCGTGCCGCGGCCCACCGAGCCGTAGACGGCCACCGCCACCAGCCGGGGACCGTAGTGCCGGCGCAGCTCGGCGGTGAGCCGGTCGAGAAGCTTCCCGTAGCGCTCGACGAGCCGCATGCCGGGCCCATTCTAGCCGACGGCCGGCCGGGAGGGCCGCCGGGCGCTCACCGCCGGTCCGCGGTTCTCTCGGCCGGAGCGGCGGCCCCCAGACCCCGGCCGGGCTGCCGGTACTCCTCGCGGGGCGGCGCGAAGATGTCGAGGATCACGCAGCGGCGGTCGAGCGTGCGGCCGCCGTGGGGCACGTTGGGCGGCGTCTGCCAGAACTCGCCGGCCTTGACGTGGTACTCCCGCCCGTCCTGGATGCGGATCCACTCCCCTTCCAGGCACACGCCCCACTGCTCGTTGGGATGCGCGTGCACCGGCGACGTCGAGTGCGGCTCGAGCGTGACCACCGACAGCATCGCGTGGACGCCCGGGAACACGCGGGCGGTGACGCCGGGGGCCAGCTCGCGGAGGATGCCGCCCTCGTGCAGCCTGTGGAACCACTCCCCGCCGTCGCTCATCGCATCCTCCTCCCCGCGGCGGTTGAACGCCGCCACCGCCGCGATTAGACTAACCCCGCTTCACCGGCCGTACGTGCCCGGAAGGAGGCGTCGTGCGCGGCGTCGTGACGATCATCTCACATCGCGCTGTCCGGCTCGACCGCGCCCGCTGAGGAGGCCCGTGCCCACCAAGCCCCAGTACGAGGTCATCGTCGCCAAGAACGTCACGATCCCCATGCGCGACGGCGTGCTCCTGGCCGCCGACGTCTACCGCCCGGCCCGCGACGGCGTGCCCCTGGCCGAGCCGCTGCCGGCGCTGCTGGAGCGCACGCCGTACTCGAAGGACGACCGCGAGCGCGTCGAGCTGAACGGCCTCTGGTACGCCGAGCGCGGCTACGTGGTCGTCATCCAGGACGTCCGCGGCCGCTACCGCTCCGAGGGGACGTTCGGCTTCCTGGCCCAGGAGCCCGCCGACGGGTACGACACCATCGAGTGGATCGCCCGCCAGCCCTGGTGCGACGGCCGCGTGGCGACGATGGGCCTGTCCTACGCGGGCTGGACGCAGCTGGCGGCGGCCACCCAGGCGCCGCCGCACCTGGCCGCCATGTGGGTGGACGAGGCCGGCGCCAGCGCGCGGACCTCCACCGTCCGCCACAACGGCGCCTTCGAGATGCGCTTCCTGTGCTGGGCCTTCTGGCAGGGCGCCAAGTCGCGGGAGGCCAGGGCCGACCCGGCGGTGGAGCGCGCGCTGGGCGCCGTCAACGTGCGCGACTGGCTCGCGCGCATGCCGCTCAAGCCCGGGCAGTCCCCGCTGGCGCTGATCCCGGCCTACGAGGCCTGGGCCCTGGCCCTGGCCACCCAGGGCGACGACGGGCCCTTCTGGGCCCAGCCCGGCTTCGACATCGCCCGCCACTGGGACCGCATCCCCGACTGTCCGGTGATGCTCCTGTCCGGCTGGTACGACTCGTACACCCGGGCGAACCTCGAGAACTTCGTGGGGCTGTCGGCGCGCAAGCGCGGGCCGGTGACGGCCATCATGGGGCCCTGGACCCACGGCGTGAAGCCGCTGGGCCAGACCTTCGCCGGCGACGTGGACTTCGGGCCCGGGGCCGCCATCGAGCACAACGAGGAGCGGCTGGCCTTCTTCGACCGCGCACTGGGGCGCTCGCGGGAGGGCCGGCCGGAGGCCCCGCTGCGGCTGTTCGTGATGGGCGGAGGCTCCGGGCGCCGCACGGCCGACGGGCGCCTGGACCACGGCGGCCGCTGGCGCCAGGAGCGCGAGTGGCCGCTGGGCCGCGCCCGCCCCACCGACTTCTACCTGCACCCGGGCGGCCTGCTGGCCACCCGCCGCCCCGACCGCGCCGGGGCGGCCAGCCGCTTCCTGTTCGATCCCCGGCGGCCGGTGCCCACCGTCGGCGGCAACATGTCCTCGCTGGTCGGGCTCATGCCCCGCCCGGCCGGGGCGCCGGAGATCCCCGTCGAGGAGCGCGAGCGGGACATCATCGGGATTCCCGGGGCCTTCGACCAGCGCGAGGACCCGCGCTTCTTCGGCTGCGCGCCGCCCTGGCTGCCGCTGGCCGCCCGCCCCGACGTGCTGGTCTGGCAGACCGAGCCGCTGCCCCGCGCGGTGGAGGTGACCGGCCCCATCACGGTCACCCTCTGGGTCTCCTCCGACGCGCCCGACACCGACATCACGGCCAAGCTGGTGGACGTCTATCCGCCGGGCGCCGACTGGCCCCACGGGTTCGCCATGAACGTCAGCGACTCCATCCTCCGGCTGCGGTACCGCAACGGGGGCCAGGCCGAGCTGCTCGAGCCCGGGCGGGTGTACGAGGTCTCCTTCCCCCTCTACCCGACCGCCAACGTCTTCGCGGCCGGCCACCGGATCCGGCTCGACGTGTCGTCGTCCAACTATCCGCGCTTCGACGTCAACCCCAACACCGGCGAGGCGCTCTGGGCCAGCGGGGTCACGCGCGTGGCGCTCAACACGATCCACCACGACGCGGACCACCCGTCCCGGATCACGCTTCCCCTGCTCGAGGTGTGAGGAGGCGCCCATGCCCTCACCCGCCTTCACCGCCGCCGACTTCAAGGTCTTCGAGGCGAAGGGGTTCCAGGCGCGCATGCAGGAGATCCGCAGCCGTGTGCGGCCCAAGCTGGAGGCGCTGGGCAGCCGCCTGGCGCCCGAGATCCAGCGGACCGCCGGGGAGGACGTCTTCGCCCACGTGGCGCGCCATGCGCGGCGCACGGTCAACCCCCCCGACGACACCTGGGTGGCGTTCGCCGGCGACCCGCGGGGGTACAAGAAGCACCCGCACTTCAAGGTGGCCGTCTCCCGCCACTGCGTGCGCTTCCTGTTCGAGGTGGGGCCCGAGCACGCCGACAAGAAGCGCTGGGCGGCGGCCTGGAAGAAGAGCGCGCCCAAGCTGGGGCCCGTCCTGCGCCGGGTGCACGGTCTGGCCTGGTTCAAGAACGAGCACGACGAGCAGCCGGCGGCGGCGCTGGCCGACCTCGGCCCCGAGGCCCTCACCGCCCTGGGCGACGAGCTGACCCGCGTGCGGGACGGCCAGCTCGTCCTGGGGCGCGCGGTGCCGGCCGCCGAGGCCGCGCAGTGGAGCGAGAGCGAGCTGCGGGCGGCCGCGCTGGAGACGTTCCGGGCCCTGGCGCCCCTCTACCGCCTGCGGTAGGTCGGCTGGCGGCCACCGTTCGCGCAGTCACCGGCGCCTGGAACGGGCGCACGGACCGACCGATCACGTTCAGTATCCTGGTGTGTTCACGTTTCGTGTACATTATCGAAGGATGAACACCCGCCGGCGTGTCTCGGACGCGAAGCTCCTGGACGATGCCCTTCGCGCCTTCAGGGGCACGAGCGGATTCGAGGCGAAGGTCGCGAGGCGGACCCCGCCGCTCCACGCGGGCCGACAGCCCGACGCCCCGATCGAGATCCGGGCGAACGGGCGCCCGTTCCGGTTCTTCGCGAAGATCAAGGCCGTCGATCGCGCGGCAGCGCTCGCCGTCGCCAAGCATCAGCTCGAACCCTTCGGGCGGCAGGGCATCCTGGTCGCGCCCTATCTCACGCCCGACCTCGCGAGTTACTGCCGCGAAAGACTCGACCTGTATTTCATGGACGCAGCCGGCAACGCCTACCTTCGAGCACCAGGACTGCTCGTCTTCATCAGGGGCCAGCCGGTCCCGGCCGACCGGCCCCTGGCCAGAGGCGGAGGCGGTGGAACGGCCGCCGCACTGCGGGTCGTGTTCGCCCTGCTCTGCAAGCCGGATCTCGTCAACGCACCGTACCGGGAAATCGCCGCCGCTGCTGGTGTTGCGCTCGGGACCATCGGCCGGGTGATCCTCGATCTCGAGCGACGTGGCCACATCACCGCCGGACGCCGGAAACGCAACCGCCACCTGCTCGAAGCCGCCCGGCTGCTCGATGAGTGGGTCACGAGCTTCCCGATCAGACTCCGCGCCAAACTGAACCCTCGTCGATTCCGTGCTCCACATCCGGGCTGGTGGCAAGAGGCGCGCCTCGAAGCTCGCATGCGCTGGAGCGGAGAGGTCGCGGCGGCCAGGCTCACGAAGCACCTGAGGCCGGCAACCTACACGATCTATGTCGACCCGCAGCATGCATCTGAAGCCGTAGCCGCGCTCGTCAAGGCCTATCGCTTGCGCGCTGACGTCAACGGCAACGTCGAGGTTCTCGAAGCCTTCTGGAACTTCGAGGCACCAGGGGTTCCGCCCGACCTCGTGCCACCGGCGCTCGTCTATGCCGACCTCGTCGCGACCCTCGACCCGCGCAATCTCGAGGTCGCAAAGCAGATCCGCGCTGAATTCCTCGACAATGCTCTCCGTCGCGGCTGAGCGCCCCATGGCGCCGGTCACGCTGCAAATCCTTGCGCTCGTTGACCACATCGTGCAGCCGGCAGGCCCAGACTACTTCGTCACTGCGACAGCACGCGACATCCTTCTCTTCCACGTCTTCGGCCTGGATGCCGGTCGAGCGACTGGCGATGTCGATCTCGCCGTCGCTCTCGACAGCTGGGATGCCTTCGAGGTACTCAAGACGCGCCTTGTCGGGACAGGACAGGTGACAGCCGACGGGAAGCGACCTCACCGGCTCCTCTATGCGGTGGCGGCAGAGGGAAGGCGCTATCCTTTCGACCTCCTTCCATTCGGCGGTGTCGAACGGAGCCCTGGTGAGATCGCCTGGCCGCCCGATCTCTCCGTCGTCATGAACGTCGCTGGTTACCGGGAAGCGCTGGCCGCCGCCGAGCATGTCGAGCTCCGGCCCGGACTCATCGTTCGCGTGGCATCGCTGCCCAGTCTCGCGGCGCTGAAAGTCTTTGCGTGGAACGATCGCGGCCTCGAAGACTCCAGGGACGCGCGCGATTTCGCGGCCCTGTTGCGATCGTAGGGCGCGGCCGGTAACGAAGATCGCCTCTACGGAGACGAAATGCCGTTGCTCGAGGCGGCTGCCTACGATGTCGAGCTGGCCGCGGCCAAGCTCCTGGGCAAGGACACCGCCAGAATCATCGCGCCCCCGACACATGCTCGGCTCGTCGAGCTCCTGAACGATGCCACGCGCCGGCAGAAGCTGGCAAGAGACATGGCCCAGGCATTCAGGGACGCCGGCGATCCAATCGCTGCGGCGGAAGCCCCGATCGCGCAGTTCAGGAGTGGCCTGGAAATCGGCTTCGACAAGACGCGAGCTGATTGCGCGAAGTGAGCGTGGACGCAGTCAGCAGCCCGGTCGGCGCCCACCCGGGCGTGCTGGTCCACGCCGTCCGCGCCGCGGCTCCCCGAGCCGAGGGCGGCTGTCCCGGGCCTGCAAATCGAGGACTGGACGGCGTAGGGTTCCCGGCGCGCCCGGCACGCTCGGCGCGCCCGGCGACGCCCGGCGTCCC
>JBBIIW010000061.1:0-10759 GCA_037446305.1 Candidatus Rokuibacteriota bacterium | reverse complement strand
CCGCGGCCGGCCCGGGCGGCCGGCCCTCGAGCCGGGCCTGGCAGCGCTGCAGGACGTCGAGCACGCGCAGCCCCTCGGCCCCGTCGGTCCGCGGTTTCCGCCGAGTCTCGATGCACTCCAGGAAGTGGCAGCACTCGGCCCGCAGGGGCTCGATGGCCTCGACGGGCACCGGCCGGGCGGCGGCCCGGGTGGGCACCGGCATGTGGTTGCGCCAGGCGATGGCGTGCGGGTAGAGGGCCAGCGGGTGCTCCGGCTGGAGGTCGTCGAACACCGCCATCTGCCGGTCGCCGACGATGATCAGCTTCTGCTCCTTGAAGGGGTGCAGCCAGGAGACGAAGATGTGGGCCTTCACGCCGCTGGGGAAGGCCAGCAGGGTGACCGTCACATCGGCGATCTTCGGGTGCAGGTAGTTGCCGCCCTGGGCCTGGACGTCATCCGGCATCTCCCCCAGCAGCCCGAGGATCACCGAGATGTCGTGCGGCGCGAACGACCAGAGGATGTTCTCCTCCCGGCGGATGCGGCCCAGGTTCAGGCGGTTGGAGTAGATGTACTGGATGCGGCCGAGCTCGCCGGCCTGCACCAGCTCGCGGAGCTTGAGGACGGCGGGGTGGTACCAGAGGAGGTGGCCGACCATCAGGATCCGGCCCGCCTGCCCGGCCAGCGCGACCAGCTGCCGGCCCTGCTCGAGGTCCAGGCACAGCGGCTTCTCGACCAGGACGTCCTTGCCGGCCTCGAGCGCCCGGCGGGCCAGGTCGGCGTGAGTCTCCGCCGGCGTGGCGATGACGATCCCGGCCAGGGACGGGTCCTCCAGCAGCGCCTCGACCCGGGTGGTCAGCCGGGCCCGCGGGTACTTCTGCCCCACCTCCTCCAGCGTGGCGCGGTCGGTGTCGCAGATCCAGGCCAGGGCGCCGAGGTCGTCGAGGTTGCGGATGAGGTTCCGCCCCCAGTAGCCGGCGCCGACGCAGCCGATCCGGGGCGTCATGGCGCCTCGTTCACTGCCGGCTTCAGCGTGGCGGGAGCCGGGCGCCGGGGGCCGAGCGGCGGGCACTCCGCCTGGGCGGGTTCGCCGGCCTCGAGGTGCACGACGGCCGCCGGGCCGTTGTCCCAGCGCGGCTGGTAGGTGGGAACCATCTCGCCCAGGAGCGCCAGGACCCGCTTGGCGTCGCCCTCCAGCGCGTGACGCTCCAGGTCGCGGACGAAGCTGATCATCTCGTCCAGGGAGCGACCGCGGTGGCGCACGCTGACGATGCTCGGGTGGGACGAGGGGATGACCTCGTCAGTCTCCTCCCACAGGACCTCGTGCAGCTTCTCGCCCGGCCGCAGGCCGATGACGCGCCGGGGCACCATCGAGCCCGGCAGCCCCATGGCCGTCACCAGATCGTCGGCGAGCCTGGCGATCCGGACCGGCTCGCCCATGTCCAGGACGGTGATGTCGCCCTCCACGTCGAGCGTGGCGCTCTCGAGCAGGAGCGCCACAGCTTCCTGGATGGTCATGAAGAAGCGCGAGGCCTCGGGGCTCGTGATCGTGATGGGCGAGCCCGACTCGATCTGCCGCTGGAACAGCGGCAGCGCGCTGCCCGCGCTGCCCAGGACATTGCCGAACCGCACCAGGCGGAACTGCGGCCGGGCGGCCGGGCCGAGGGCGGCGGCCTGCTGGCGGTTCAGCGCCGTCAGGTACAGCTCGCAGACGCGCTTCGTGGCGCCCATGAGGTTGCCCGGCCGAGCCGCCTTGTCGGTGGAGATGAAGACGAACGTCTCCACCCCGTGGTCCTGCGCCAGGTGGGCCAGGCGCACCGTGCCCACCACGTTGTTCAGCACCGCCTCCGTCGGGTGCGACTCCAGCAGCGGCACATGCTTGTAGGCGGCGGCGTGGAAGACCAGGTGCGGCTTGAAGCTGTCGAGCAGCGCGCCCATCCGGGCGACGTGCTTGACGTCGGCCAGGGCGGCGCTCAGCCGGGTCCGCACCCGCAGGGTCTGCAGTTCGGTGCCGATCTCGAAGAGGCCGTTCTCGGCTCGGTCCACCATCAGGAGCGCGTCGGCGCCCAGCCCGGCGACCTGCCGGCACAGCTCGGAGCCCACCGAGCCGCCGGCGCCCGTCACCATGACGCGCTTGCCGGCCAGGAAGGCCCGGACCTTCTCGGGCGAGAAGGACACCGCCTCCCGGCGCAGCAGCTCGCTCTGGTTCACGCTGCGCAGGTACCGCAGCCGGCCCTCGCCCCGGACCAGCTGGGCGATGGAGGGCACCGTCTTGAACTCCAGCCCGGCCCGGGCGCAGGCCTCGCCGATGCGCCGCATCTCCCGGAGCGACAGCCGGGGAATGCTGATGATGGCCTCGTCCAGGCGGTGCTGGCGCGCCAGCTCCGGGAGCTGGTCGGTGGTGCCGAGCACGGGCAGGTTGTGGAGCATGGCGCCGCGCAGGTCGGGGTCGTCGTCCACGAATCCCACCACCACGTAGCCCAGGCCGGGGCTGTTGAGGATGTCCCGGACGACGCCCTCGCCGGTGCGACCGGCCCCCACGATGACGACCCGCCGGCCGCGGGCCGCCCACCGGCGGGAGCCGAGCGCGGTCACCGCCGTCCGCCAGGCCAGGCGGGCGCCGGCCATCAGCAGCATGATGAGCACCGGGCTCAGCACGATCACCGTGCGGGGGTACTCGAGGGCCACGAGGCGCAGCGCCGCCGCGCTGATGACGCCGCCCAGGGCGCAGGCCTTGACCAGCTGCCAGACGTCCTCGACGCCCGCAAAGCGCCAGATGCCGCGGTAGGTCTTCAGGCCCACGAAGGCCGCCGCGTAGGCCCCGGCCGTGAGCGGGAGTCCGGCCACCAGAGGCCCCAGGAACGACAGCGGGATGTGGCCGTCGAACCGCGCGTACGAGGCCAGAACGGTCCCCAGGATGACCGCCCCGACGTCGATGAGCAGCCGGCCCAGCTTCAGCACCCGCCCGAAGCCCGGCCGGGCCAGCGCCAGCTGTGCCAGCCGCAGCGGCGTCAGGACGAGGTAGCCGGCGTCGCGGGCCAGAGTCCGGGTGCGCACGTAGCGGAGGTCGCTTTCCAGCTTCAGCGGCAGGACGTAGCGGACGTAGTAGTCGGTCGGGTCCGCCCCGGGCGGGAAGGCGTCGCTCTCATCGATCCAGGCCAGCTGGGTGGGCCCCGTGATGCCGGGTCGGGCCTCGAGGATCTCGCGCTGCTCCTCGCTGTACCGCTCCACCACGGACGGCGCCTCCGGACGGGGGCCGACCAGGCTCATGTCGCCCTTGACCACGTTGAGCAGCTGGGGCAGCTCGTCGAGCCGCAGCGGGCGCATGATGCGGCCCACGCGGGTGATGCGGGCGTCGGCGTGGGCGGTGATGGCGGCGCCGGCATCGGCGCCCACGACCATCGAGCGGAACTTGTAGAGCCGGAACGGCCGGCCCCGCCGGCCCACCCGGACCGGGGTGTAGAAGACGGGCCCCCGGGAATCGAGCTTGATGGCGACGGCGAGCACGATCAACAGCGGCAGGCACACCACGAGCCCGGGCAGGGTCAAGGCCAGGTCGAGGAGCCGCTTGCCCATCGGCTACCGGCGAGTCTCGTGGAGCGTGTCGGTCACGGCCTGGATGACGTGCTCGACGTCGGCGTCCGTCATCCGGGGGTAGATGGGGAGCGAGACCGCGCGGGCGAACACCTCCTCCGCGACCGGGAACTGCCCCGGCCGGTAGCCGTAGGCGCGCTGATAGGCCGGGTGCAGGTGCAGGGGTCGGAAGTGGACGGAGGTCGCCACGCCGCGCTGCCGGAGCCCCTCGACGATCTCGTCCCGGCCCGCCCGCAGCCGCGGCAGGTTCAGCTCGAGGATGTAGAGGTGCCAGGCGTGGCTCCCGGAGGGCGCCTCACGGGGCGGCAGGCACTCCTCCAGGCCGGCGAAGGCCTCCGTGTACCGCCGGGCGATGAGGCGGCGGCGGGCGTGGAAGTCGTGGAGCCGGCGCAGCTGCACGAGCCCCAGCGCCGCGGCCAGGTCGGTGAGGTTGTACTTGAAGCCGAAGTCCTCGATGTCGTAGAGCCACCGGCCCTTGTCGGTGTAGCGGGTCCAGGCGTCGCCGCTCAGCCCGTGCAGGCTCATGCGCTTCATGCGGGCGGCGAGGTCGGCGCGGTCCGTGGTGACCATGCCGCCCTCGCCGGTCGTGATCGTCTTGGTGGCGTAGAAGCTGAAAGCCGTCAGCTCGCTCAGCTGCCCGACCGGGCGCCCCCGGTACGTCGCCGGCAGGGCGTGCGCGGCGTCCTCGACCAGCCGCAGGCCGCGCCGGCGGGCCAGGTCCACGATGGGGTCCATGTCGCAGGCCTGGCCCGCGATGTGCACGGGCACGACGGCCTTGGTCCGGCGCGTCAGCCAGGGCTCGATCGTGCCGGCGTCGATGTTCAGGGTGTCCGGCCGGCAGTCGGCCAGGACCGGCCGGGCCCCGAGATACGTCACGACCTCGCCGGTGGCGGCGAAGGTGTAGGTGGGGATGATCACCTCGTCCCCGGCCCGCACGCCGGTCGCCTCGAGAGCCAGGTGGAGGGCGGCCGTACCGGAATTGACGGCCACCGCGTGACGGGCTCCGACCGCGGCCGCGAACTCCCGCTCGAACCGCTCGGTCCTCGGCCCGGTCGTCAGCCAGCCCGAGCGCAAGGTCTCCACGACCTCGCGGATCTCCTCTTCCCCGATCGACGGCAGGTGGAACGGCACCCGGCGCGCGGGCCGCCGGTCGAGTTCCTGGGGTACGACCAGCATCCGGGGAATCCCCTCTGGCGCCCTGGGGGCGCTCGTGAACGACTGGTAGCTCGAACGGTAGGAAACCCCGCCGGGGTTGCCAATATACGCGAAGGTAGAGGGGGCTATACCCGGCGGTATAGATCGCGGCCGGTCAGGGGACGAGAACGATGTCTCCCGGCTGCAGGTACAGGATGTCCTCGTCGGTGCCGCCCTCGACCACCTTGTTGTAGTTGAAGGGGATCCGCACCCGCTTGTCGCCGTTCTGGCGCAGCACGATGATCCGCGTCCGGGCGGCGAACTGGTTGAACCCGCCGGCCATGGCGATGACGTCGAGGACGGTGGTGCGGCTCTTGAGCTCGTAGCGCGAGGGGCGCGCCACCTCCCCCAGCACCGAGACCTTGAAGCTCCGGACGTCGTTGACGATGACCGAGACCGACGGCGAGGGCACGTACTCGGCCAGCTTCTGGGCCAGCAGGTCACGGAGCTGCATGGGCGTGAGCCCCGCCGCCTTGACGTCGTCGAGCAGCGGCAGCGAGATCATTCCGTCCGGTCTCACCGGCACCACCCGGCTCATGGCCTCGTTCTTCCACACGCTGATGCTGAGGACGTCCTCGGGCCCGATCTGGTACTCGTCGAGCCCCAGGATGGCGTGAGCGGGCCGGGCGGTGGCGCCCGCCGGCCGGGCCGCGGTGGCTCCCTGCTGGGCCAGCGCCGGCGAGACGGCAAACGCGACCAGAAGCGCGGACGCGAGGATGAGCCGGGCCTGCATCGTGTACCTCCCGTGCGTCACACAATCGACGACCTGGGAGGGCCGATTATAGGACAGACGCCGGCCCCCGCGATCTAGGCGAGATGGTCTATCCGGGCCGGTCTACTCGAAGTTGATCGGATAGCCGTACTGCAGGCCGAAGAACACCCGGTTCTGGTCGATGGTCCCGCGGCGGCCGTCCTGCTCCTGGCGGTAGAAGACGTAGGAGGCGAGCAGCGAGATGCTCCGGGCGACCTGGTACGAGGCCCCGACGCTGACGGTCAGGACTTCGGTCTTCCGGTCGCGGGCGCTATCCTCCAGGTCCTCGTCGGCGATCGTGTACTGCGGCGTCAGGCTGAGCTCGAGCCCCCGGTACAGGGTGAGCAGCCGCAGCGAGACGAAGATGGTCTGGCGGTCGGTCACGCCCACGGACTCGGCCGTCACCGCCCGGTCGTAGCCCAGGGTGAGCGAGCCGGCCCTGAACGTCCTGTCCAGGCCCACCCGGATGGCCGGCGTCACCTCCGAGTCGCCCTCCTCGGGATCGATGAACGTCGGCCCGGCGGCGACCGAGCCGGTCAGGGTCCGGGTGAACTGGTAGCGGAGCCCCGCCATAGGCGTATAGGTCGTGACGTCCGGCACGTTCTTGAAGTCGAGGTAGGCGACGCCGAGGTCGAGGAGGCCCGACAGGCGTGGCGTGAACTGCCGGTTCAGGCCCAGCCCCAGCCGGTAGGTGTCCGAGTCGAGCGCGTCCGGCTCGTCGCCCTGGAAGCGCAGGAGGGTGTGGGAGCCCGAGAGCACCAGGGAGGTCAGGGGCGTCGCCTGCCACTCCAGGCTGGGCGCCACCGTGTTCCGGTAGGCGTCGCGGCGGCCGGCCGAGATGCCGGTCGCCGTGACGACGTTCGTCTCCCGGTCGAAGAAGAACCGCTCGAGCAGCCTGAATGTCAGTCGCGGGCTGAACTGGTAGAAGGCGTCGAGGAAGAGCTGGTGCCGCTTGAACGCCGCGTTGCGCTCGGTCTCCTCGGCATGCAGCTCGGCCGTGAAGTTGTATCCGCCCAGCACCCGGTACTCGGGCCGCTGGATGCTGAGGGTCAGGCCGGGGGCGAGGCCGAGGATGAAGTCGTCGACCTCGTCCTCGGTCGTCAGGTCCAGGTTGTCGTTGTACTCCCCCACGATGGCGATGCTGGGCGTGAGCGTGAGCCAGCCCCGGTGCGCCGGGGGGTTGAAGAGGTCGGGTCCCCGGAAGGTCGGTGGGGCGGCGACCCCAGGCCCCGTCGGGATGGGCTCTTCCGGGGTCGGCGCCAGCAGCGGGGCCGGGCGCTCAGCAGGCCGCTCCGGCTCGGTCGGCGCGGGCGCGCCCGGTGGCGTCGGCCCCGCGGGGGCGCCGGGAGTCGTCGGCGCCGGCGGCTGCTCGGTGGGCTGCTGCCCGGCTGCTGGAGACGCCGTGGTGAGCCAGAGCACGGCCAGGGCCAGGGCGGCCCGGCGGGATCGGGGCATGGCGCGATACTACCACAGGCCATCGCGGCGCGGAAGGGCTTACAACGGTTCGCGGACGGCGTAAGATGGCCAGGGCATGCCGATCCGGGTCGTCTCCAGCAGTGCTGCGTTGTTCGCAGTGATGCTCGCGCTGGTCGGCTGCGGGGCCGGGACTGCCGGCCTGACGCCGGTCGGCCCGCCCGGCCAGCGGATCCAGCTCGACGGGTTCTCGATCCTGCCTCCGCAGGGCGAGGGGTGGTTCGTGGCCGAGCCGTCGCCCTCCCCCGGCGAGGCCTGGCGGACCGTGGCGACCTTCGTGCGGCGGGCCGGCGAGCGGCCCGGCGCCGCGATCTGGGCCACCGTGACGACCGCCGAGCTGGGGACGCCCTTCCAGACGCCCGAGCAGCTCATGCAGCAGATCCTCCAGACACGGCGGGCGGAGCTCCAGACCGGACGACTGCGGCTCCTGGAGTTCCGGTCCGCGCCGGGGCCGGCTCCCGGCTGCCACCGGTATGACGCCGTGGCGGAGGACCGCGGCGTGCCCGAGTTCCCGGGCGAGACGTTCGTCGTCACCCTGCACCACGCCATCTGCCTGCATCCCGGCGCGCCGACCTTCGCCGTGAACCTGGCCTACAGCGAGCGGCGACGGCCCGGGCAGCCGGCGGTCCCGCTGGCGGGCGAAGGGGAGCCCTTCCTCGGCAGCCTGCAGTTCGCGCCCCTGAACCGCCCGGCGGTCGTGGCCATCATCCCCGTGCCCGGCGAGCCGCAGGGCATCGCGGCCGACGCGCGCGGCGTCTGGGTGAGCGGCTTCAGCACCAACAGCGTCGTCAGGATCGATCCGCGGACCAGCGCCGTCGTCAAGCAGTACGCCGTCGGCATGCGCCCGGTGGGGCTGGACGTGGGCGAGGGCGCGGTCTGGGTGGCGGCGAACTGGGCCGATGAGCTGTGGGTGATCGACACGGCCACCGACGAGGTCGTCCGGCCGCCGATCCGGGTCGGCCGCGCCCCGCTCGACGTGGCGGTGGGCGCCGGCAGCGTGTGGGTCACCAACAAGGGGAGCAACACGGTGTCGCGCATCGACCCCCGCACGCGCCAGGTCGTGGCGACCATTCCCGTGGGCGCCGAGCCGGTCGGCATCGCGGTCGGCGCGACGGGCGTCTGGGTGGCCGGCTTCCGCGAGAGCCAGGTGTGGCGGATCGATCCCCGGACCAACCGGGTCGCCGGGGCCCCCCTGGCCGTCGGTCAGGCGCCGAGCGAGGTCGTCGCCGGCCCGAGGGGGGTCTGGGTGGCGAGCCAGGCGGCGAGCCTCTCGCACATCGACGAGGCGCGGAGCGTGGTCACGAACCTGGCGCTGGGACAGAGCGCCAGCGGCGTGGCCGTGGTCGGCCGGGAGGTCTGGGTCACCGACTACCTGGCCGGCGTCGTCCGCCGGATGGACCCCGCGACCGCTACGGTGATCGACCCGCCGATCCGCGTCGGCCAGGGCCCGGTCCGTCTGGCCGTCGGCCACGGCGCCGTCTGGGTGACGAACGCGGGGAGCGGAACCGTCTCGAAAATCACGGGGTTCTGAGGCCCGCCAAACTTCTTGGGCCCCGGCGGCGCGTTGCTAGAATGTCGGCACTCATGCGCCGGCTCGCCATCGGCGTCCTGACGCTGCTCATCACCGTCACCGTGGCCAACGCCTCGAGCGCGCCGTCGGCGCCCGAGCTGCCGCTCCGGCCGCGCGCCACGGTGCAGCAGGCGGCGCCGCCGCCGGCGGCGCCGGTGAAGGCCACGACCGTCGCCCTGCAGGAGCTGCGGTACCGCTCGTACCCCTCGTTCACGCGAGTCGTCTTCGAGACCTCGGCGCCGCTCACGCACCGGGTCGAGTCCAGCCGCCCGAACGAGGCCCGCATCCGGCTCCTCGGGCTGGCGGCGGGGGCCCGGGCCGAGGAGATCAAGGACGGGCTGATCGACACGCTGCGCCTGGAGCGGGCGGGCCGGGACGCGCTGCTGCAGGTGACCTTCGCCAGCACGCCGGCCGAGACCCGCGTGACCACCCTCACCGATCCCCACCGGCTGGTGTTCGACTTCGGCCGGCCGGAGCCCGATCTCGGCGGCCGGGAAGCGCACCAGGCCACCCCCCTGCGGGTCATCGTGCTCGACGCCGGCCACGGCGGCCACGACACGGGCGCCGTCGGGCCCAGCGGCCTCACCGAGAAGGAGCTGGTCCTGGACGTCACCCGGCGGGTGGCGCGCCTGGTCGAGGGCGAGCTGGGGGTGAAGGTGCTGCTCACGCGGGACGACGACACGTTCATCACGCTGCGGGATCGCACCAGCTTCGCCAACAAGGAGCGGGCCGACCTCTTCGTGTCCATCCACGCCAACGCCCACGGCAACAGCGTCTCCTCGGGCGTGGAGACGTACTTCCTCTCGTCCGAGGCCACCGACTCCAGCGCGCGCCAGGCCGCGGCCGTCGAGAACAGCGTGATCCAGCTGGAGCGGACGGCCGCCACCCGGGGCCGCGCGGACATCCTCAAGGCCATCCTCTGGGACCTGGCGCAGTCGGAGTTCCAGGTGGAGTCCTCGCGGCTGGCCGAGATCGTGCAGGACTCCATGACCCGCGCGCTGCGGCTGCCCAACCGCGGCGTCAAGCAGGCGGGCTTCTACGTGCTGGGGGGCGCGGCCATGCCCGCCATCCTGATCGAGATCGGCTTTCTCAGCAATCCGCGCGAGGAGCGGAGGTTCCGCGACCCGCGGTACCGCGACGAGATCGCCCGCGCCATCTTCGCCGGGCTGGCCGAGTACAAGCGGTACTGGGACCAGCGGATGCGCACGGCGGCCGACCGGGCCCGCTGAGGCATGCCGCGTCCGGACGGCCGGGCCCCCGACCAGCTGCGCCGGGTCGTCGTCACCCGCGACTTCCTGATGCACCCCGAGGGGTCGGTTCTGGTCGAGTTCGGCGCCACCAAGGTCATCTGCACCGCCTCGGTCGAGGACCGGGTGCCGCCCTTCCTCAAGGGCCAGGGCCTGGGATGGATCACCGCGGAGTACGCCATGCTGCCCCGCGCCACCACCACCCGCAGCCCGCGCGAGAACCGGGGCCCCAGCGGGCGGTCCCAGGAGATCCAGCGCCTGGTCGGCCGGGCGCTGCGCGCCGTCGTGGACCGCAGCAAGCTCGGCGGCGAGCGCACGGTGTGGGTGGACTGCGACGTCATCCAGGCCGACGGCGGCACGCGCACGGCGGCCATCACCGGGGCCTTCGTGGCGGTGGCCGACGCCGTCGGCCGGATGCCGGCCGTGGACCGCGCCGCCGCCATCCGCGACTGCGTGGCCGCCATCAGCGTGGGCGTGGTGGACGGCCAGGCGGTGCTCGACCTGAACTACGCCGAGGACTCCGCGGCCGACGTGGACATGAACGTCGTGATGACGGGCGCCGGGGCCTTCGTCGAGGTCCAGGGCACGGCCGAGCGGCTGACCTTCGGCCGCGACCGGCTGGACGAGATGCTCGCGCTCGCCGCCACCGGCATCGCCCGGCTCACCGCGCTCCAGCGCCGCGCGCTCGAGGCGCGCCACGAGCGCGTCTTCACGCTCTAGCCCGCGCCTCGTCCTGGCCACGCTGAATGCCGGCAAGGCCCGGGAGCTGCGGGCCCTGCTGGCCGGCGTGCCGTTCGAGGTGCTGGCGCTCGGCGAGGTGCCGGGCGCCCGGCTGCCCGAGGAGACGGGCGATTCCTACGCCGCCAACGCGCTGCTCAAGGCGCGCGCGGCGGCGGCGCTGACGGGCGCGCTGGCGCTCGGCGACGACTCGGGGCTGGAGGTGGACGCGCTGGA
>JBBIIW010000060.1:0-10801 GCA_037446305.1 Candidatus Rokuibacteriota bacterium | reverse complement strand
GTCAGCGGCTCAGGCGGCGGCGAGCGCCGGGGCCCGCCCGAGGTGCGCGCGCGCCAGCTCGGCCAGGACCGCCGCCACCTTGCGGTGGCCCGCCGGCGTCCAGTGGTCGTCGTATTCCTTGAAGTCACGGCGCTCCAGGCATCTGCTTCTCCCCGAGGGTGTCCCTGCAGGACCAGAAGCCGTGGAAGGCGACGACGGCGTCCAGGTCGAGGTCGGTCAGCCCGTCGCCGTTCGGTACTCCCTTGCGACCGGGCGGCGGCTCGGGGCGGAGGCCGGGGCCCCGCCCGGGGACGCTATCGCCAGCGCGACAGGCGCTCGTTCAGGTGGTCGAGGGCGAGGACGAGGGCGATGGAGGCCGCCGAGACGAGGGCGGTGGCCGCAAACAGCTCGGGCGCCCGGAAGCCGTTGGCGAGCGCCCCCATGAGGTAGCCCATGCCGCGGATGCCGGCGAACATCTCGACGATGAGGACGCCGAGCAGGCAGAAGACGATGCCCAGCCGGAGGGCCGCCACCACCGACGGCACGATGGCCGGCAGGATCACCTTCCCGTAGATCTGCCAGGGCCGGGCGCCCAGCGAGCGGGCCACCGTCAGCAGCGTGCGGTCCACGTCGCGGACGGCGCCGGTGACCAGGACCAGGACGGGGAACAGGCCGTGCAGGGCGCCGTAGGCCACCGCCGGGACGGCGCCGAAGCCCAGGAGCAGGATCAGCCAGGGCAGGATCAGGATCTTGGGAATGCCGTAGAGGGCGACGACGAAGGGATGCAGCGTGTCGTGCAGGGCGCGGACAGAGCCGATCACGATGCCGCCGCCGACCCCCAGGGCAGCGGCCAGCGCGTAGGCCAGCGCGGTCTTGCTCAGGGTGTCGCCGAGGGCGGCCAGCGCGCCGGGCGCGGTGGCGCCCAGGGCGGCGGCCACGGCCGAGGGGGCGGGGACGAAGAGCGCATCGACCAGGCCGGCGCGCACGGCGCCCTCCCAGGCTCCCAGGATGGCCAGGACCGAGAGCGCCTGCAGCAGGCGCACCCGGGCGGCGGCGCTCATGCCGCCCACCCAGAAGGGGCCGGCGCGACGGCCGGCGGCGGTCACGTCGTCCACCGCCGGGCCCGGCGCTCGACCAGGCTGGCCAGGGCATCCGAGGCCACGATCAGGACCAGCGTGACCACGACCAGGGCCACGTAGTCGGCGATCCGGAACAGCCCGTAGGCGTGGTTGATGAGCGAGCCCAGGCCGGCCTTGGAGCCCAGGATCTCGCCCACGATGACGCCGATGACGGCGAGCGCCAGCCCCGTGCGCAGCCCGCCGACCAGCGTGAACAGCATGCCCGGGATCATGACCTTCCCGAAGATGGCCACCGGCGAGGCCCCGAAGCTCCGGGCCACGGTCACCAGCGCCGGGCTCACCTGCCGGATGCCGGCCAGCACGGCCAGCGTGATGGGGAAGAACCCGAGCAGGAAGCCGAAGGCGATCTTGGAGGCGGCGTCGAGCCCGAAGAAGAGCATGAGCGAGGGATACCAGACGACGGCCGGCACGGCGTAGAGCGCGGCCAGGATGGGACCGTAGGCGCGTCCCAGCAGGCGGGAGGCGCCCAGGGCGAAGCCGATGGCCAGGCCGGCGGCCACAGCCAGGCCGTAGGCGACCGCGATCTCCTGCGCGGTCAGCAGGAGGTGGGCCGGCAGGTCCGGGTACGAGCGCAGCGCGAGCAGCTCCCTGAGGGCCGGGACCGCCGCCGAGGGCGGCACGTAGAGGAGCGGGTTGGCGGCGCGGGCGCCGGCCTCCCAGAGGCCGAGGATGGCGATCAGGAGCCCCAGGCGGACGAGGGGGATCCTCACGCCTGCCCCATGGGCGCCAGCGAGGGGGTGAGCCTCACGCCTCCCCCATGGCGCGCAGCGACTCGTCGCGGATCTCGCTCCAGAGCTTGGCCCGCAGGGCCACCAGCTCGGGCGACTCCATCGCGCGCGGGTAGGGCTGGGGCAGCTCCAGCACGGTCTTGATGCGCCCCGGCCGGGCCGTCATGACGACCACCCGCGTCGACAGGGCCAGCGCCTCGTGCAGGCTGTGGGTCACGAAGATCACCGTCCGCTCGGTGCGGCGCCAGATGTCGAGCAGCCACTCGCCCATCAGCACGCGCGTCTGCTCGTCGAGGGCGCCGAAGGGCTCGTCCATCAGGAGGATCTTGGCCTCGATGGCCAGCGCCCGGCCGATGGCCACCCGCTGCCGCATGCCGCCGGACAGCTCGCGGGGGTACTTGTCGCCGAAGCGCCGGAGCCCCAGCGGCCCCAGCAGCTCGGCGGCCACGGCGCGCCGCCGGCGGCGGTCCACCCCCTGCAGCTCGAGGCCGAACTCGATGTTCTCGAGCGCGGTGCGCCAGGGGAACAGGCCCGGGTCCTGAAAGACGGTGGCCGTCCGGCGCGGGTCGGGGCCGCTCACCGGCTGGCCCTCGATCTGGATGCAGCCGCCGTCGGGCAGGACCAGGCCCCCCAGCATGCCCAGGAGCGTGGACTTGCCGCAGCCGGACGGGCCGATGATCGTGCAGAACTCGCCCTGGCGGACGGTGAGCGAGACGTCGCGCAGGGCGTCCACGGCGCCCGACGAGGTCCGGTAGCGCTTGCTCACGCCCTCGACGCGGATCAACGCGGGGGCGCTCACGACGACGTCAGCTGCAGGATCTCCCGGGCGATGACGAGCCGCTGGATCTCCGAGGTGCCCTCGCCGATCTCGGTCAGCTTGGCGTCGCGGAAGATCCGCTCCACCGGGAACTCGGTGATGTACCCGGCGCCGCCGTGGATCTGCACGGCGCGGCTGGCCGCCTTCATCGCCGTCTCGGAGGCGAAGAGCTTGGCCATGGCGGCGGCGTGGGCCGCCGGCCGCCCCTGGTCCTTGAGCCAGGCCGCCCGCAGGGTGAGCAGGCGGGCCACCTCGATCTCGGCGGCCACCTCGGCGATCATCCCCTGCAGCCCGTTGAACTCGGCCAGCGTCCGGCCGAAGGCGGTGCGCTGCTTCATGTACCGCACGGCGTGGTCGAGGGCCGCCTGGGCGATGCCGACGGCCATGGCCGCCATGGCGATGCGGCCCCCCTCCAGCACCTTCATGGCCTGCACGAAGCCCTGGCCCCGCTCGCCGATCAGGCTGTCGGCCGGCAGGCGCGCCTCCTCGAAGATCAGCTCCGCGGTGTCGGAGGCGTGCAGGCCCAGCTTGCGGTAGGGCTTCGAGGCCGAGAAGCCGGGCGTGCCCTTCTCGACGACGAAGGCCGAGATGCCCTTCGACTTCCGGTCCGGGTCCGTGCGCGCCATGACGACGGCCACGCCGCCCACGCTGGCGTTGGTGATGAAGGCCTTGCTGCCGTTGAGCACCCAGCCGCCGTCCCGCCACTCGGCCCGCGTCCGCAGGGCGGCGGCGTCGGACCCCGAGCCGGGCTCCGTCAGGCCCCAGGCCCCCAGCGTCTCGCCCCGGGCCAGCCGCGGCAGGTACCGGCGCTTCTGGGCCTCGGAGCCGAACTGCAGCAGGTGCCCGGTGCAGAGCGAGTTGTGGGCCCACATGGTGATGCCCACCGAGGCGTCGCCCCGGCACAGCTCCTCCACGATCAGCGCGTAGCTGACGTGGTCGAGACCGGCGCCGCCGTACTCCTCGGGGACCAGCACGCCCAGGAATCCCAGCGGCCCCAGCCGGCCGACGATGGCGTGGGGGAACTCGTGGCGCTCGTCGTAGGGCGCGATGCGCTCGCCCAGCTCGGCCTCGGCGAACTGCCGGGCCACGTCGCGGATCTGCTGCTGCTCGGGGCTCAGCTCGACGTCCACCGGCTCAGCCCCTGAGCAGGCTCTTGACGACCTTGCCGTTGGGGTTCCGCGGCAGGGCGTCCACCACCACGACCTCCCGCGGGACCTTGAACTTCGCCAGCCGTGTCGCCACCCAGGCCCGGACGTCCTCGGGCTCCAGGCGGGCGCCGGGCCGCGGCACCACGCAGGCCCGGACCGCCTCGCCGTACACCGGGTCCGGCACGCCCACCACCGCCGCCTCCAGCACCCCGGGGTGGCCGCAGAGCACCTCCTCGACCTCCACGCAGAAGACCTTCTCGCCGCCGCGGTTGATCATGTCCTTGATGCGGTCCATGATCGTCACGTAGCCGTCGCGGTCGATCGTGGCCAGGTCGCCCGTGCGCAGCCAGCCGTCCTCGACGATGGCCTGGGCGGTGGCCTCGGGGTTCGCCCAGTAGCGCGGGATCACCATGGGGCCGCGCACCCACAGCTCCCCGACCTCGCCGGGCCCGCACTCGCGCCCGGTCGCCGGGTCCACCGTGCGCAGCTCGGCCGTGGGGATGGGCCGGCCGACCGAGGAGATGCGCCCGAGGGCGTCGGCGTCCGGCAGGATCGTGGTGGGCGAGCAGGTCTCGGTCATCCCGTAGGCGTTGTGCAGGCGGGCCTGCGGCAGCCAGGCGCGCAGGGCCTGCACGGTGGGCGGGGGCGTCGGCGCGCCCCCGTAGCCGACGACGCGGACCGTCCGCCCGGTCCCCCGGTGCTCGGGGCGCGTCATCATCATCACGTACACGGTCGGCGCCGCCACCAGGTGGGTGATCCGCTCGGCGTCGAGCAGGCGGACGGCCTCGCCGGCGTCGAAGGTGGGCATGATGACGGTGGTCCCGCCCAGGTAGGCCATGGTCAGGAACTGGGCGATGAGGCCGGTCACGTGGAAGAGCGGCACCGCCACCAGCGAGCGCTCGTCGTCGCGGAGCCCCATGCAGCGCTCGAAGCTGATCGTGGAGTTGACGATGCCGCCGTGGGTGCCCTCGGCGCCCTTGGGCCGGCCCGTGGTGCCCGAGGTGTACATGATGAACGCGGTGTCGTCCTCGGCCACCGCCACCGCGGGCGGCGGCGTCCAGGCGTCCAGGAGCCGGTCGAAGGGCTCCGTCCCCGCCACCCGGTCGCCGGTCAGGTAGCAGGCCTCGCAGGGGATCGCGTCCCGGATCGGCGCGATCTCCCCCCACCACTGGGCGTTGCCCAGCAGCAGGCGGGCCCCCGAGTTCTGGAGCATGAACTCCAGCTCCCGGCTCCGGAGCTTGGTGTTGAGCGTGACGGCGACGGCGCCCAGGCGCGCGCAGGCGAACACGGCCAGGCAGAACGGGATCCCGTTCATGAGCAGGAGCGCGACCCGGTCGCCGGGCTTGACGCCGTGGCGGGCGTGCAGGCCCGCGGCCAGGCGCAGGCTCTCGGCCCGGAACTCCCGCCACGTCAGCCGGCGCTCGCGGTCCACGACCGCGTCGCGGTCCGGGAAGCGCTCGGCCGCGCGGTCCAGCAGCTCGGCCAGCGTGCGGGGCCGGGGCGGCGCGTAGCAGGTCAGGCGCCGACCGAAGTGGACCTCCTCGACCAGCGCGCGGCCGGCGGACGCGGGCCAGCAGTCGCGGCCGTGAACGTACATCGCCTACACGGCGGCGCGCACGTGCTCGCGGACGAAGCGCACGATGTCCTGGGTGGAGGTGCCGGGGCCGAACAGCTCCTTGACGCCCAGGGCCTTGAGCGCCGCCACGTCCTCGGGCGGGATGATGCCGCCGCCGAACACCACGACGTCCTCCGCGCCCTTCTCGCGCAGCAGCTCCAGCACCCGCTGGAACAGGTACATGTGGGCGCCGGAGAGCACGCTGAGGCCGATGGCGTCGGCGTCCTCCTGCAGCGCGCTGGCCACGATCTGCTCGGGCGTCTGGTGCAGCCCGGTGTAGATGACCTCGAACCCGGCGTCCCGCAGGGCCCGGGCCACGATCTTGGCGCCCCGGTCGTGCCCGTCCAGCCCCGGCTTCGCCACCACCACCCGGACCGGGCGCGCGCTCATGCCCCCTCCGCTCGCAGCGCGGCGCGGATGCGCTCGCCGACCTTCATGATCTGGTTGCGGTCGCCCGGCACCAGCTTCCAGTCGAAGCCCTTGCCGTCGTTGGTCCAGCGGGGGATCAGGTGCAGGTGGAAGTGCGGCACCGACTGGAAGGCGGCGGCCCCGTTGGCCTGCAGCACGTTGAGCCCGTCCGGGCTCAGGGCCTGCATCAGCGCGATGGCCACCCGGCGGGCCGTGACGATGGCCGCCTGGAGGTCCGCCTCGGTCGCGGCCATCAGGGTCGGCGCGTGGGCCTTGGTGACGACCAGGCAGTGCCCGGAGTTGAGCGGGTTGATGTCCATGAAGCAGAGGGTGCGGTCGTCCTCCCACACCTTCATGGACGGGATCTGCCCGTCGCGGATCTTGCAGAACACGCAGTCGGTCATGACCGCCCCTCCCGATCAGACCTCCACCGTCCAGCCGCGCGGGTCGGGCGCCGTGCCGTACTGGATGGCGACGATGGCATCGTACAGCCGCTGGGTCAGCTCGCCGATCCGGCCCTGGTTGACCACGATGCGCTCGCCCCGGTACGCCAGCTCGCCCACCGGCGAGATGACGGCGGCGGTGCCGGTGCCCCACACCTCGTGCAGCCGGCCCTGGCGGGCGGCGGCCACCACCTCGTCGATGGCGATCTGGCGCTCGGCCACCGGCACGCCCCACTCCCGCAGCAGCGTGAGCACCGAGTCGCGCGTGACCCCGGGCAGGATGGTGCCGGCCAGCGGCGGGGTCACGACCTCGTCGCCCAGCCGGAGCATGATGTTCATGGTGCCCACTTCCTCGAGGTAGCGCCGCTGGGCGCCGTCCAGCCACAACACCTGCGTGTACCCCTCGTGCTTGGCCTCCTCGGCGGCGTAGAGGCTGGCCGCGTAGTTGCCGGCCGTCTTGGCCTCGCCCACCCCGCCCGGACAGGCCCGCACGTAGGTGTCGATGACCTTGATCTTCACCGGGTTCATCCCTTCCGGGTAGTAGGCGCCCACCGGGGACAGGATGACGTAGTAGAGGTACTGCCGGGCCGGCCGCACCCCCAGGAAGGGCTCGCTGGCGATGATCGTGGGCCGGATGTAGAGCGAGGTGCCGACCGTGGAGGGCACCCAGTCGCGGTCCAGGTCCACCAGGGTCGTCCAGGACCGGAGCACCAGGGCGGGGTCGAGCGGCGGGATGCACAGGCGGCGGGCCGTGTTGTTGAGCCGCTCCACGTGCTTCTGGGGACGGAACAGGCGGATCCGGCCGTCGCGGCCCCGGAAGGCCTTGAGGCCCTCGAAGATGGCCTGGGCGTAGTGCAGGACGGCCGTGGCCGGGTCCAGGCTGAGGGGGCCGTAGGGCTCGATGCGCGGGTCGTACCAGCCCTTCTCCTCCTGGAAGTCCATCAGGAACATGTGATCGGTGAAGACCGTCCCGAACCCCAGCTCGGCGTCCGCGGGGCGCGGGCGCGGCGCCTTCGTGCGCGTGATCCTGATCGCCTCGTTCATGGCCGTCCCTCTCATCAAAAAATGATCGGCTCGCGGTACTGGCCGAACACCCGGCGGTACACGTCCGAGATCTCCCCCAGGCTCACGTAGTCCTTCACCGCGTCGATGAGGACCGGCATGAGGTTCTGGCCGTTGCGGCAGGCGTCGGCCAGCTGCTGGAGCCGCCGCTCGACGCGCGTCCGGTCGCGGCCCGCCTTGAACCGCGCCACCCGCTCGATCTGCTCGCGCTCCACCTGCTCGTCGATGCGCAGGTAGGCGATGGGCTTCTCCTCGCGCATGACGTACTTGTTGACGCCGACGATGACCCGCTGGCCGCGGTCCTCCATGAGCTGGTAGCGGTAGGCGGCGTCGGCGATCTCCTTCTGGGGATAGCCCTCGTCGATGGCCCGCAGCATGCCGCCCAGGCGGTCGATGGTCTCGATGTAGGCCATCGCCTCCGCTTCCATCCGGTCCGTGAGCGACTCCAGGTAGTAGGAGCCGCCCAGCGGGTCGATGGTCAGCGCCACCCCGGTCTCCTCGGCGATGATCTGCTGGGTGCGGAGGGCGACCGTGACGGCCTCCTCGGTGGGCAGCGCCCACGTCTCGTCGTAGGAGTTGGTGTGCAGCGACTGGGCGCCGCCCAGGACGGCGGCCAGCGCCTGCAGCGCGAAGCGGGCGATGTTGTTCAGCGGCTGCTGGGCGGTGGCCGACACGCCCGCCGTCTGGGTGTGCGTGCGCAGGCGCAGGGACTCCGCCTTGCGGGCCCCGAAGCGCTCCTTCATGAAGCGCGCCCACATGCGGCGCGCCGCCCGGAGCTTGGCGATCTCCTCGAAAAAGTCGGAGTGGATGTCGAAGAAGAACGACAGCCGGGGCGCGAAGTCGTCCACGTCCAGGCCCCGGGCCCGGGCCGCCTCCACGTAGGCCAGGCCGTCGGCCAGCGTGAAGGCCAGCTCCTGCACGGCCGTCGAGCCCGCCTCCCGGATGTGGTAGCCGGAGATCGAGACCGGGTTGAACCGGGGGACGTGCTTGGCCGTGAACTCGATCATGTCCACCACGATGCGCAGGGCCGGCTCGGGCGGGCAGATCCACTCCTTCTGGGCGATGAACTCCTTGAGCATGTCGTTCTGCATGGTGCCGCCCACCCGGTCCCACGACACGCCCTGCTTGTCGGCCACGGCCAGGTACATGGCCAGCGCGATGGAGGCCGTGCAGTTGATGGTCATGGAGGTGGTGACCTCGCCCAGCGGGATGCCGTCGAACAGGCGCTCGAAGTCGTCGAGGGTGGAGATGGAGACGCCTTCCCTGCCCACCTCGCCCCGGGCCCGCGGGTGGTCGGCGTCGTAGCCCATGAGGGCCGGCATGTCGAAGGCGGTGGAGAGGCCGGTCTGGCCCTGCTCGAGCAGGTACTTGAAGCGCCGGTTGGTGTCCTCGGGGCGCCCGAAGCCGGCGAACATCCGCATGGTCCAGAGCCGCCCGCGGTACATCGTCGGGTAGACGCCGCGCGTGAAGGGGTACTCGCCCGGGTAGCCGAGCTTCTCCTCGTAGGCGCCGCGCACGTCCTCCGGCGTGTACAGGGGCTGGACCGGGAGGCCGGAGAGCGTCTCGAAGGGGACCTCGCGCTCCGGCGCCCGCTGCCGGAACGGCTCGTACGTCTCCCGCTCCCACCGCGCCTTGCCGCTCATGCCTTCCCTCCCAGGACCTCGCGGGCGATGATCAGCTTCTGGATCTGCGAGGTGCCCTCGTAGAGCTGGGTGATCTTGGCGTCCCGGAAGTAGCGCTCCACCTGGTACTCGCGGGTGTAGCCGTAGCCGCCGTGCACCTGGATGGCGTCGGTCGTCACCTTCATGGCCACCTCGGCCGCGAAGTACTTGGCCATCGAGGCCTCCCGCACGTAGGGGCGGCCGGCGTCCTTGAGGGCGGCCGCCCGCAGCGTCAGCAGGCGCGCCCCCTCCACCGCGGTGGCCATGTCGGCCAGCATCCAGGCGACCATCTGGTGCTGGCCGATGGGCACCCCGAACGTCCTGCGCTCGCGGGCGTAGGCGACCGACAGGTCCAGGGCGCCCTGGGCGATCCCGACCGCCTGGGCGGCGATGGCGATGCGGCTCGAGGTGAGCGTGGCCATGGCGATCCGGAAGCCCTGCCCCTCCTCGCCCAGCCGGTTGGCCACCGGCACCCGGCAGTCCTCGAAGACGAACTCGGCCGTGTCGGAGGCCCGGATGCCGAGCTTGTCCTCCGTGCGCGGCACCAGGAAGCCCGGGGTGCCCTTCTCGATCAGCAGGGCGATGACGCCCCGGTGGCCGGCCCGGCGGTCCGTCTGGCAGAAGACGAGGGCGGCCGAGGCCTCCCGGCCGTTGGTCACGAACAGCTTGCGGCCGTTGACCACGTAGTGGTCGCCGTCGCGCACGGCCATCGTCTGCTGGTTGGCGGCGTCGGAGCCCGCCTGGGGCTCGGTCAGCGAGAAGCAGCCCAGCTTGTGCCCCTGCGCGTAGGGGGTGAGGAAGCGCTCCCGCTGGGCGTCGGTGCCCCAGGTGAGCACCGGCTCGCAGTAGAGCGAGTTGTTGACGATCATGACGATGGCGTGGGAGGCGCACACCCGGGCCAGCTCGATGGCGGCCACCGCCAGCGAGACGGCGTCGCCGCCGGCGCCGCCCCACCGCTCGGGGATGGTCATGCCCATCAGGCCCAGCGCGCCCATCCGCTTGACCGTCTCGTGCGGGAAGCGGGCCTCGCGGTCGATCTCGTCGGCGAGGGGGCGCACCTCCCGCTCGGCGAAGTCGCGGGCCATCGCCTGGACCATCTGCTGCTCGTCCGTCAGCTCGAACCGCATGCTCCGCTCCGATCCGCGCCCGGGCCTACTTCTCCAGCAGCTTCGCGAACTCCTGCTTGAGCGCCGGCACGACCTCGAACAGGTCGGCCACGATCCCGTAGTCGGCGATCTTGAAGATGGGCGCCTCCGGGTCCTTGTTGACGGCCACGATGACCTTCGACGACCGCATCCCGGCCAGGTGCTGGATGGCGCCGGACACGCCGAAGCCCATGTAGAGCTTGGGCGAGATGGTCCGGCCCGTCTGGCCGATCTGGAAGCGGTGCGGGCGCCAGCCGGCGTCCACCGCCGCCCGCGAGGCCCCGACGGCCGCATTGGGCAGGATGGCGGCCAGCTCCTCCAGGATCGCGTAGTTCTCGGGCCCCTTCATGCCCCGGCCGCCCGAGAGCACGATCTCGGCCTCGGTCAGCTCGGGCAGCCCCGTGGAGACCTCCTCCCGGCGCTCGACGAACCGCATCCAGGCGGCGGGGATCGTGACGGCCGGCCGCTCGACCGGCGCCGTCCGGCCGGCCTGGGTCTCGGCCGGGCGGAACACGTTCGGGCGCAGGGTGGCCACCCACGGCGGCCGGGCCCAGGTCACCTTCGCCATCAGCTTGCCGGCATAGACGGGCCGCGTGGCCACCAGGCGGTCGCCCTCGCGGGCGAAGCCCACGGCGTCGGCGGCGATGCCGACGCCC
>JBBIIW010000059.1:0-10801 GCA_037446305.1 Candidatus Rokuibacteriota bacterium | reverse complement strand
GGCCCGGGCGCGGCGGCCGTCCGGGAGGCAGCCTTTCAGTAGAGCGCGATCGGATTGCCGGGCGAGCCGGTGGCCCCCTTCATCTTCAGGGGAGACCAGACGAACAGGAACTCGTAGGCCTTGTCCGCGATGAGCTGGCTGAAGTCCAGGTTCTCCAGGTTCCAGATGCCGCGCTTGGTCTGCAGCTTGATGTGGCACTCGAACGGCTGCTCGGTCTCACCTCCGGCGTTGGGCCCCACCGCCTCCGTCGCCCACTGGTCGCCGCCGGTGAGGATGATCTTCTGGGCGGCGAGATACTCGCACGCCGAGAGGCCGAAGCCCGGCGAACCGGCGTTGAACTGCTTGATGCGGCTGGCCTTCTCCTCCGCCGAGAAGCTGTCCCACCTGGCCGCGTCCCAGAGGTCCCCATGGCCGGTGTAGAGGAACACGCAGTCCCCCTCGCCGATCGGCGCCAGCCCCTGGCGGCGGACCATCTCCTTGACGTCGTCGTCGGTCACGATGCCCGGATCGGTCCTGCCGATCGTCTTGGGGATCGGGAGCCGCCCGCCCCGCAGCGCGACCGCGTCGAGCAGCACGCCCCGGCAGACGAAGCCGATCTTCGCCACATGCTCCACGCCCAGGGGGCCCAGGCCGTAGGTGCTGATGTCCTTGTCCTTGTCGAGGTAGCGGCCGTTGTAGAAGAAGAGGCCGTTCGACGTCCTGACGCCGATGTGCCCGGGGCCGTCGAACTGGGTGCCGACCTGGCCGAGCTCCGTGGCCACGAACTCGTCGTTGTAGACGAGTTCCTGCTTGCCGAACGGGCCGCCGGTCGGCAGGCCGGGGATGATCAGCTTCCAGCCCCGGACGCCGAAGGCCGGCCCGTCGGCCGCGTAGGGCTTGCCGAGGGTGGCGACCTTGCCGCGCTTCACGAGCTTGACCGCCCGCAGCACGTGCGCCGGGGTCGTGCGGTTCACGGCCCCGGCCTTGTCGTCCGGGCCCCACTCGCTCGGCGCCCAGTGCTGCTGGATCGGCTCGTCGTTGACCGCCCGCGCGGGAGCCACCAGCCCGCTCAGGCCCAGAAGGACCGCCACCGCCGCCGCTGCCGCTCTCGAGATCCCTCGCATGACCGTTCCTCCTCGCTGGACGGGGTTCGCCGCCTGGGTCGGTGGGCGGGAAGGTAGGAAGGCGGCAGGCGCTTGTCAAGGCCGGTGACGGGCCTCCCCGGCTTGGCTATCATGCGGGGACTACGGCTGGCCGGGGAGAAGGGCATGCGTCGGGTGACCTGGAAGACCTCGATCACGGACGCGGCGGCGACCACCATCCGGGTCCGCGGCTACGATCTCAACGACCTGATCGGGCGGGTCAGCTTCGCGGAGATGGCCTACCTCCTCTGGCGCGGGGAGCTTCCGCCGCCGAATACCAGGCGAATGCTCGACGCCATGCTGGTCGCCGCGGCCGACCATGGCATCGTCGCCAGCTCGATCGTCGCCCGGTACGTCACCGCCGCCGGCACGCCCCTGCAGGGAGCCGTGGCGGCCGGGCTCCTGACGGTCGGCGACGTCTACGCGGGCGCCGTGGAGCAGGCGGCGCGCTGGCTGGCCCTGGCCGCGACTCGGGGAGGTGGGGCGACTGCGGTGCGGGAGTTGGTCGGAGAGACGCTCGCGCGCGGAGAGCGGGTGCCCGGGTTCGGACATCCGCTCCACCCGGACGGTGATCCTCGGGCGCGGCGGCTGCTGCAGGTGGGTCTGGAGCTCGGCGTGGCCGGGCTCCACTGCCAGCTGGTGCCGGCAGCCGAAGCGGAGCTGGCCGAGCGGAAGAACGCGCGCCTGCCGGTCAACACCGATGGCGCCTTCGCCGCCCTGGCGCTCGACCTCGGCTTCGCGCCCGCTGACACCCGCGCCCTGATCCTGCTGTCGCGGGCGGCGGGAATCCTGGCCCATGCGCTCGAGGAGCGGCGCGCCGGCCAGCCGTGGCGGCTGCCGCCTCCGGCCGAGTACGATCTCACCGACCACGAACCGTACTACGAGGGGCCTCCCCCGCGCCTCCTGCCGCCGCGCTGACGGCTCGCCGGTAACGCGCCGCGGCTTGACGACCTGGAGCGGGTGATCTTGACTGAGCGCTCAGTATGGCGAGGGCCGTCGCAGCCAACATCAAGGATCGCAGTCTGGTTCGGGGCCGGCGGGAGCAGCTGGTGAAGGCGGCGACTGCCGTCTTCCTGGAAAAGGGGTATCACGACGCGACCGTCCGGGACATCGGGAAGCGCGCAGGCCTCACCCAGGGCACCATCTACAACTACGTCCGCTCGAAGAGCGACATCCTGTACCTGGTCTGTGATCACGTCGTCCGGGCCTACCACGAGGCAGTCGCCCGTGCCGTGGAGGGCATCGCCGATCCCTCGAGCCGGCTGTTCGCGGCGCTGCGGGCCACCGTGGAGGCGATGCACGCGCACCAGAACGAGATCCTGCTCCTGTACCACGAGAGCCACGCGCTCGACCGCCGCTCCCTCCGCGCCGTTCTCGGCCGCGTGGCCCAGTTCATCGACACGCTGGAGGCCCTGCTGGGCGCGGCGCGGGTGAAGGGCAGGGTCGCGTTCGGCCACCGGCGCCTGGCCGCGAACATCGTGACGTTCCTGCCCACCATCGTGGCCTTGCGGCGGTGGGACCTGCGGGGTCGAGTCTCGCGCGAGGAGGCGGTCAACGGAGTGACGGAGTTCATGCTGCGGGGTCTCGGGGTCCCGACGGGGGCCGAGCGGAACGGCCTGCGCGGGGAGACGGCCCGGCGGGCCGGCCGGCGCTGACCGATGCGTCTCGATGGACAGGCGGCGCTCGTGACGGGAGGCAGCCGGGGTATCGGCCGCGCCGTGTGCCTGGAGCTGGCCCGGGCCGGTGCCGACGTGGCCCTGCTCTATCAGAGCGACGTCGGCGCGGCCGAGGAGAGCGCGGCCGCGGTCCGCGCGGCCGGCGTCCGCGCGGTCACCATCCAGGCGGACGTCGCCGATGCCGCAGCGGTCGATGCCGGCACCGAGGCCGTCATCCGCCAGCTCGGCCGGATCGATATCCTGGTGCACTCGGCCGGCGCGCCGGTGGCCTGGAAGCACGTCCGCGAGCTGACGCCGGGCGAGTGGGCCCGCTTCATGGCCGTGGATCTCAGCGGCGCCTTCCATGCCATCCGCGCGGTGCTCGGCCACATGCACGGGCGGCGCCGGGGCGTGATCGTCGCGATCTCGTCGATCGCCGCCCAGATGTGCCAGGCCCGCAACGCGCTGGGGGCGGCGGCGAAGGCGGGGCTGGAGGCGCTGATCCGCGTCGTGGCGCGGGAGGAGGGCCGCCACGGGATCAGGGCCAACGCGGTCGCGGTCGGGCTGACCGACACCGACATGGCGCGGGCGGCGTTCCGCGAGTGGGGAGACGAGAGCCGCCAGCGCGTCCTGCGGGCGATCCCGGCCGGCCGAATCGGGCGGCCGGAGGAGGTGGCCCGCACGGTCGCCTTCCTGGCCAGCGAGGATGGCGCCTACATCACCGGCAAGGTGATCCAGGTCGACGGCGGGCAGTTCATCGCGGGGTGAGTGTTTCGCCCAAGGAGGGTGTCATGATCAGCAGGACGATGGACCGGCGGAGGTTTCTGAGAGCGGGGCTGGCCGGCACCGCGGCCGTCCTCGCGCCAGGGGCGCTGAGCCAAGCCCGCGCTCAGGGCACGAATCCGATCCGGATCGGCGTGCCGACGGCGATCACCGGCACCTGGGCCGCCCTCGGTGACCAGGTGGTGCGGACGTGCAAGCTCGTCGCCGAGGAGGTCAAGGAGAAGGGTGGCATCCTCGGCCGGCCGGTCGAGTTCCTGTTCGAGGACACCCAGGGCAATCCGGCCAACTGCGTCCGGAAGGCGCAGGAAATGGTCGAGCGCCACGGCGTGAACCTGTTCACGGGTATCATGGCCTCCTCGGAGGCGCTGGCCGTCACGGCCAAGCTCGCCGAGTGGAACGCGTTCTTCATCTCGAGTATCAATGGCGCCGGCGAGCTCACGGCCGAGAAGTTCGTTCCCAACTTCTTCCGGGCGAACACCTCCGGGCCGATGGGCGCCCGGACGATCGCGCTGTACCTCAAGGATGCGCCGCAGAAGACGTTCTTCGCCATCGGGCTCGACTACGCCTGGGGCCATTCGAGCGTCGCCGTCTTCGAGAAGGAGATCCAGCGGGCGGGCAAGGAGTTCGTGGGCAAGGTGTTCGCACCGACCGGGACGAAGGACTACGCGACCTACATCGCCCGGATACGGCAGGTGAACCCCGACGGGCTCTACGTCGCCCTGACCGGGGACGATGGCACTGCCTTCTACCAGCAGGCCGCCCAGTACCGTCTGGGAGAGAAGATCCAGATGTTCACGGAACTGGTCGACATGCTGAATCTGCGGCCGGGCGGGGACGCCACCACCGGTCTCATCGGGTCCAGCCGGTACACGTTCACGCTGGACACGCCGGCCAACCGGACGTTCGTCCAGCGGTTCCAGAAGGCGTACGGGCAGCCGCCGGACACGTTCGACGGCGAGCAGTACCAGGCCCTCCAGATCCTGTTCCGGGCCATGGACAAGGCCCGGACCGCCGAGACCGCGCCCCTCGTCAAGGCGATGGAAGGGCTGGAGGCGACGACCGTCAAGGGCACGGTGGTCATGCGGGAGTGCGATCACCAGGGCGCCCAGCAGGGCATCGTCGTGCGCGCCGTCAAGCGCCAGGGATTCGCGCATCCGATCCCGGAGGTGATCCGGACCTATCCGGCCGACCTGGTCACGCCCCCGTGCCGGAAGTCGAGCTACAGCTGACGCCGTCACGGCCGGGAGGGGCGCCGGCCGGACGCCGTCCGGTTGCCCTCTCCCGCGCCGGCCGCCGCCCGATCGCATGAGTCTGACCGCACTGCTCGTCACCCAGGGGCTGAACGCGCTCTCGCTGGCCGCGCTCCTGTTTCTCATCTCGGCGGGCCTGACGCTCATCTTCGGCATCATGCGGATCATCAACTTCGCGCACGGCGCCCTCTACATGCTGGGGGCCTACCTCGGGTTCTCGCTCACCCTGTGGAGCGGCAGCTACTGGGCGGGACTGGCGGCAGCACCCGTCGCCGTCGGCGGCATCGGCTGGCTGCTCGAGTTCCTGGCGCTGCGCCCCCTGTACCGGCGGGACGCGGGCGCCTTCCTCCTGGTCACCTTCGGGCTGGCGCTGGTGCTCACCGAGTCCGTGCGCCTCGGCTGGGGGCCCGACCCCCAGCGCCTGGCCATTCCTCCCCAGCTGGCGGCCACGGTCTCGATCCTCGACGAGCCGTTCCCAGTCTACCGTCTGTTCCTGGCGGGCACGGGCGTGGTCGTTGCGGTCAGCCTCTGGCAGTTCCTGGAACGGACGCGTCTGGGCCTGTTGATCCGCGCCACCGCGCAGAACGCGGAGATGGTCGAGGCCGTGGGCGTCAACGTCCGGTGGATCCGTTCCGGCGTCTTCGGTCTCGGCTGTGCCCTGGCCGCCCTGGGTGGCGTCATGGCGGCCCCCCTGGTGACGGCGTACCTGGGCATGGGCCTCAATGTCATCATCGAGGCCTTCGTCATCGTGATCATCGGGGGCATGGGGAGCTTCGTGGGCTCGGCGGTGGGGAGCCTCGTCGTGGCCGGCGTGCAGACCTTCGGCAATTTCTACCTGCCCGAGCTGGCCCTGGCCATCATCTATCTCGCCATGATCGCGGTCCTCGTGCTCCGGCCGTATGGACTGTTCGGCCACGAGGAGTGACGTGCGACGGTGGCCGGGCGCGCTGATCATCGCCCTGTTGCTGGCGGCGCCCTGGGGTCTGCCGGCGTTCCTTCTGACCTCCCTGACGGAGGTGCTGATCCTGGGACTGTTCGCCATGAGCCTGGACCTGCTGGTGGGGTACACGGGACTCCACTCGTTCGGGCATGCGGCGAGCTACGGGCTCGGCGCCTACGCCGCCTCGCTGGTCATGCTCCAGTGGGCGGTGCCGCTGCCGGCGGCCGTGCTGGCCGGCGCGGCCTTCAGCGCCGTGGTGGCGGTGCCGGTCGGATGGCTCTGCACCCGGGCCACCGGCGTGTCTTTCGCCATGCTCACCCTGGCGTTCGCCCAGCTCGCGTACGCGCTGGCGTACAAGTGGCAGAGTCTGACCGGTGGATCGGACGGGCTGGCCGGGGTCCCCCGGACGGCCGGGCCGTTCGGCATCGAGTGGTTCGCGTCGCGCCCGGGCTTCTACTATCTCGTCCTGCTGGCGCTGCTCGCCTCGTACGCGTTCTGCCGGGCGTTCGTCCGCTCACCGCTGGGCACCACCCTGCAGGCCATCCGCGAGAACGAGCGAAAGGCTCTGGCCCTCGGCTACGACGCTCGTGCCTGCAAGATCGTGGCGTTCACGGTCGCCTTCTTCTTCGGGGGCCTGGCCGGGGCGCTCTATGCGCCCTTCGCCGGCTTCGCCTCGCCGGATCTGCTGTTCTGGCTCCTGTCCGGGCAGGTGCTGGTCATGGTGATCGTCGGCGGGGCCGGGACCCTGATCGGTCCCATGCTGGGGGCAGCCGTCTTCCTGCTCCTGGAGCACTACCTGAGCGCGCTGACCGACTCCTGGGCCCTCCTCCTCGGCCTGATCTTCATCGTCTTCGTCATCGGTCTGCCCGAGGGCCTGTGGGGACTGGTCCGGCGCCGTCAGGGACCACCGGCGCTGCTGCGGCTGTCGCCGCCGGTGCCGGCGCCCGAGCGCGAGCATGGGCTACCTTGAGTGCCGGGAGCTGAGCCGCCACTTCGGCGCGCTGGCGGCGGTGGACCGGGTGTCGATGCGCGTGGAACGCGGGGAGATCCGGGCCGTGATCGGCCCCAACGGTGCCGGCAAGTCCACCCTGTTCAACCTGATCACCGGCTTTTTGAGACCGACCGGCGGCGACGTCACATTCGAGGGCGAGCGGCTGACCGGACTGCCGCCACACCTGGTGTGTCAGCGGGGGATCGCCCGGACCTTCCAGCTGACGGCCCTGTTTCCGCGCTTGACGGCGCTCGAGAACGTCCGGCTGGCCGCGCAGGCTCGGCGGTCCGGTCGCTGGAGCATCGCCGGCGGCGGCGCGCTGCGCGCTGACACGGGCCGGACGGCCGAGCACTGGCTGGAGCGTGTCGGGCTGGGACCCGTCGCCGCCGTCCCGGCCGGGCTGCTGTCCCACGGCGATCAGCGGCTCCTGGAGGTGGCGATGGCGCTCGCGCAGACGCCGGCCGTCCTCCTGCTCGACGAGCCCACGCAGGGCCTGTCGGTGGAGGAGACCGCGCGCACGGTCGGCATCCTTCGCGAGCTCCTGGCGGCGGAACAGCTCACCGTCCTCCTCGTCGAGCACGACATGGAAGTCGTGTTTTCGCTGGCGCGGCAGATCACGGTCCTGCACCAGGGACGGGTGATCGCGGACGGGCCGCCGGGTGTCGTCAAGGACGACCCGGCCGTGCAGGCTGCCTACCTGGGAGGCCTCACCTGACGCTCCGCCTGGAGGACGTCCACACCTTCTATGGCCTCAGCCACGTGCTCCAGGGGGTCTCGCTGGAGGTGCCGGCGGGCACCGTGAGCGCCGTCGTCGGTCGCAACGGTGTGGGCAAGACCACCACGCTCCGCACGATCATGGGGCTGGCGACGCCGAGCGCGGGCCGCATCACGCTCGGCGGCCGCGACATCACCGGCTGGTCTCCCCACCGGGTCGCGCGGGCGGGCGTGGCCTGGGTGCCCGAGGGGCGGCAGATCTTCCCGGCGCTCACCGCCCTCGAAAACGTGCTGGTCGCTCAACGCCGGCCGTCGCAGCGGTGGCCGTTACCTCGACTGCTCGAGCTGTTTCCGGCGCTGGCGCCGCGGCTCCGGCATCGAGGGCGTCAGCTGTCGGGAGGGGAGCAGCAGATGCTGGCCCTGGCCCGGGCCCTGGTCACCGATCCCGATGTCCTGCTGCTCGACGAGCCCTCGCAGGGCCTGGCGCCCCTGGTCGTCCGGGAACTGGCCCGGGTCGTCCAGGCCCTTCGCCAGGAGGGCGTCACGATCCTGCTGGTCGAGCAGAATCTCCGCCTGGCCGAATTGCTGGCCGACCGACTGTTCATCCTGGCCAAGGGACGCGTCGTCTATGGGGCGGCGGCCGAGCAGTTCCGGCAGGACGAGGCCGGGATCCGCAGCCGGTACCTGACGCTGTAGGAGGCGCCGATGGCATTCCAGACCCGTCTCACCCCCGAGCTCGTCGAGCGGTACACCCGTTCCGGACACTGGCGCCGGGAGACCTTCTACGATGTCCTGGCCCGGCGGGCCGCCGCCACCCCCGACCGGGAGGCGATCGTCGATCGCCGGCACCGCGTCACCTACGGCCAGCTCAAGCGTCGCGTCGACCGCCTGGCCACCTGGTTCGCCTCGCTCGGCCTCGGCCCCGGCGACGTGGTGACGATCCAGCTTCCCAACTGGGTCGAGTTCGCCTACGTGTTCTGCGCTGCCGAGCGGGTGGGGGCGGTGGCGAACCAGATCGGGCCGGACTTCCGGAGCCGGGAGGTCGAGTACATCCTGCGGTTCTCGGAATCGCGGGCGTTCATCTGCCCGGCCCTCTTCAAGGGGTTCGATTACGTGCGGATGGTCCAGGAGCTCCGTCCCGGCCTGCCCGACCTCGAGGCGGTCGGTGTCCTGGGCCGCTCGGGCGGCTCCGGCGTCGTCTCGTTGGACGAGGTCCTCGACGCGGACGAGGATCCGCGGCCGCCCGCCTCCCTTCGCGCCCTGGGTCCCGACGACGTGATGCGGATGGCCTTCACGTCGGGGACGACCGGCAACCCGAAGGGCGTCATCCACAGCCACAACACGACGCTGTCCACCTGCCGCACCCTCAACGCCGACATGGCGGTGACGGACCGGGACGTCTTCCTCATCTACCTGCCCCTGGGACTGAACTGGGGCTACCTCACGCTGATCCAGGCGCTGCTGGCGGGGGCCCGAGCCGTGCTCCTGGACCAGTTCACCCCCGCCGCCGCGCTGGAGCTGATCCAGCGGGAGCGGGTGACCTTCATCCCCTCCGCCCCCGCGTCGATCATCGCGATGCTGAACGCGCCTGAGCTGGGCCGTGTCGACCTGCGTTCGCTCCGCGTCGTCATCACCGGGGGCGCATCGTGTCCGGTCGAGACCATCCGCGAGTTCCGCGCCAGGATGCACGGTCACCTGATCGAGCTGTACGGGATGCTGGAGACCGGCTTCCACACCTACACCCGCCTCAGCGATGACCCGGAGGCGGTGACGGGCACGGTCGGTCGGCCGGCCTCGGGGATGGGCTTGCGCCTGATCGACGCGGAGGGCCGCGACGTGCCGGGCGACGGTGAGGGCGAGATCGCGGCGCAGGGGCCCTCGGTGCACCTCGGCTACCACAAGAACCCCGCCGCCAACGCCGAACTGTTCACGGCCGACGGCTGGTTCCGCACCGGCGACCTCGGCCGGCTCGATCCCGCCGGGAACCTGCGGATCGTCGGACGCCTGAAGGAGATGATCAACCGGGGCGGCAAGAAGTTCTTTCCGCGGGAGATCGAGGAGATCCTCTACACCCACCCGAAGATCCTGCACGCGGCGATCGTCGGCGTGCCCGACCCGCGTCTGGGCGAGCGGAACTGCCTGTGCCTGATCCCGAAAGGGGGGCAGGTCGTCACCCTCGAGGAGATCGTCGCGTTCCTGCGGGATCAGGTGGCCACCTACAAGCTACCCGAGCAGCTCGAGATCGTCGATGACCTGCCGTTCACCCCGACCGGGAAGATCCAGCGCCACGTGCTGGTCCGCCGGGTCCTGGAGCGGCGGGGCGCGTAGGGGGCCGGGTCACCCCGGTGCCGGCCGCTCGCGGATCAGGTCGGCGGCCCGCTCGGCGAGCATGATCGTCGGCGCCGCCGTGTGCCCGCGGATGATCCGGGGCATGACCGAGGCGTCGACGACGCGGAGCCCGGCGACGCCGTGGACGCGCAGCGTCCCGTCCACCACCGCGAGGGCATCCTGGCCCATGCGGCAGGTGCCGACCGGGTGGTAGAGGGTCTGGGCACGGTCCCGGACGAAGTCGGCGATCTGGCCATCCGTGTGCACGTCGGCCCGCGGCTCCAGCGGGCTGCCCGCGTAGCGGGCGAGCGGCGG
Organism: Candidatus Rokuibacteriota bacterium; assembly: GCA_037446305.1. Lineage (GTDB taxonomy): Bacteria > Methylomirabilota > Methylomirabilia > Rokubacteriales > CSP1-6 > JBBIIW01. The sequence goes on along the minus strand of JBBIIW010000059.1, from coordinate 704 downwards.
CGTCCCGAAGATCCGGCGGGCGAGCTTGATGCCCTCGACGAGCACCCGCAGATCCTCGCCGCCGGGGTCCGACAGGTAGCGCGGGTCGATCGCCGGCGGGTCGAACGGATCCGCCGAGCGCAGGGTGATGACGCCGCGGCTCTGCGGCTGCAGGCAGACGGCGCCGATCGTCAGGCCGTGGCCGGGCGGCTTCACCAGGCCATGCTCCATGAACGGGACCGGGCCGAAGATCAGCTCGAGGTCCGGGGCCGGCAGGTCCTCGCGCGTCCGCACGAAGGCGCAGGCCTCGGCGACGTTCGAGGTGAGCATGCCGCGCCGCAGGAGAAGGAAGCGGGCCAGATTGGCCAGCGACTCGGCGGCCACCAGCGAGACTGGCTCGGGGCAGGCGACGATGACGCCCACCGCCAGGTGATCCTGCAGGTGCTCGCCGACGCCCGGCAGGTCGTGCACGACCTCGATGCCATGAGCCCTGAGCGCGGCGGCCGGTCCGATGCCGGAGCGCATCAGCAGGCCCGGGGAGTGGACGGCGCCGGCCGCCAGCAGGACCTCCCGGCGGGCGCCGGCCACTCTGCGCTCGCCGTCCTGCACGTAGTGCACCCCGATCGCGCGGCGGCCATGCAGGGCGATGTGGGTCGCCTGGGCTCCCGTCAGGACCGTGAGGTTCGCCCGGCGCCGGGCCGGCCGGAGATAGGCGTCGGCGGCGC
>JBBIIW010000058.1:0-10851 GCA_037446305.1 Candidatus Rokuibacteriota bacterium | reverse complement strand
CCGCTGCCGCCCGCGGCCGACCGTCGCCCGCTGCCGCCGCTGGTCGCCGCCGATCCGCCCCGCCGGGCCCGGGTGGCCCTGCTGACCGGGTGCGTGCAGGCGGTCGTGTTCGGCGAGCACAACCGGGCCACCGCGCGGGTGCTGGCGCGCAACGGCTGCGAGGTCGTGACGCCCCGGGGGCAAGGGTGCTGCGGGGCGCTGAACGCGCACGCGGGCGACCACGCGCGGGCGCTCGAGATGGCGCGGCGGACCATCGCGACGTTCGAGGCCGCCGGCGTCGAGGCCGTGATCGTCAACACCGCCGGCTGCGGGGCGCACATGAAGGCCTACGGGCACCTGCTGGCCGGCGACCCGGCCTGGGCGGGGCGCGCGCACCGCTTCGCGGCCACCGTGCAGGACCTGGCCGAGTTCCTGGCTCGCGAGCCGCTGCGCGGTCCCCTGCGCCCGGTGCCGTTGACCGTGACCTACCACGACCCCTGCCACGTCGTGCACGGCCAGAAGATCCGCGCGCAGCCGCGGGCGCTGCTGGCCCAGATCCCCGAGCTGCGCGTGGTGCCGCTGGCCGAGTCCGACTGGTGCTGCGGCTCGGCCGGCATCTACAACCTCACGCAGCCCGAGATGGCCGGCCGGCTCCTGGCGCGCAAGGTGAAGCACATCCAGGCCTCGGGGGCCGACGCGGTGGTCACCGCGAACCCCGGCTGCATCCTGCAGATCCAGGCCGGGCTGCAGGCGCGCGGGGCGCGGGTGCGCGTGCGGCACCTGGTCGAGATCCTCGACGAGGCCTACCGGTGAGCGCGCCATCCTCGACGCCGGAGCAGCACAGGGCGCAGGCGCCGCGCTCTGTGGGCTGCTTCGTCCTCACGATCTCCGACACCAAGACACCGGAGACGGACACCAGCGGCGCCCTGATCCGCGAGCTGCTCCACGCGGCCGGGCACCGGGTGGCCGGCGCGGCCATCGTTCGCGACGAGCCCGACCAGGTGGCCCGGGTGGTGCGGCAGGCCTGCGCCGACCCGGGCGTGCAGGTGGTGATCCTCACCGGCGGCACCGGGATCACCTCCCGCGACTCGACGTTCGAGGCGGTGGAGGCGCTGCTCGACAAGCGCCTGCCGGGCTTCGGCGAGCTGTTCCGCATGCTCTCCTACCAGGAGATCGGGGCCGCCGCGATGCTGTCGCGGGCCCAGATGGGCGTGCGCGAGCGCCACATCGTCGTCTCGCTGCCCGGCTCCCCCGGCGCCTGCCGGCTGGCGCTGGAGAAGCTCCTGCTGCCGGAGCTGGGGCACCTGGTGCGCGAGGTGAGCCGGTGACGCGCGGGGCCATCGCCATCGTGCTGCTGGCCATGCAGCTCGGCAGCGGCACGCCCGCGCAGCGCCCCCTGGAGCAGCTCGAGCGCTCCGTGCGGCGGCCGCTGCCCTCGCTGCCGCCCGCGGCCACGGCGCCGTCCGGCGCCCGCGTGTGGGTGCCCGACCGCTACGTGGACACGCCGGCCGGCACCTACCACGTCCCCGGGCACTGGGAGCAGCGCCTCAACGACCGGGAACTGTACGCCCCGCCGCTGGTGGCCTGCGCGCCCTCCGGCGATTGCATCATGGTTCCCGCCGGCGTCCGGCCCCTGCCCGAGCGGCGCCAGGCTCCCTGACCTCCGCGGCGCCGCGGTTCGGCTATACTGCTCGATCGAGGAGGTCCCGTATGCGTGACGCCCGCCCCCGCCCGCTGCTCGCCCTGGTCCTGACGGCACTCATCGCTGGCTGCGTGGGTCCCGGCCTGGCCGACGAGTCGCCGGTGATGGCGACGCGGACCGCGCCGCCGGAGCTGATGCGGTTCAACGAGCTGCTGGCCGACCTGGCCGAGCGCCTCAAGCCCGCCGTCGTGCACGTCCGCGTGCGGCGCCCGGTGCCGGCGAGCGAGGACGAGGAGGACCCGCCGGAGCGGCGCAGCAGCGGCTCGGGCTTCATCGTGGATCCCGAGGGCGTCATCGTCACCAACGCCCACGTGGTGGAGGGCGCGTCCACGGCCCAGGTCCGGCTCTTCGACGGCCGGCGCTTCACCGCCAGGGTCGTCGGGCGGGACGACCGGGTGGACCTGGCCCTGCTCCGGATCGAGGGCGCGCGCGGCCTGCCCACCCTGCCGCTGGGCGACTCCAACCGCCTGCGGGTCGGGGAGTTCGTCCTGGCCCTCGGCCACCCCTTCGGCCTCGAGCACACGGTGTCCTTCGGCATCGTGAGCCGCAAGGGCGCCCCGCTGACGGTGGCCGCCCCCGGCTTCGACTTCATCCAGACGGACGCCGCCATCAACCCCGGCAACTCGGGGGGGCCGCTCATCAACATGGCCGGCGAGGTGATCGGCGTCAACAGCATGGCCGCCCGCAACGGCTCCATCGGCTTCGCCATCCCGTCCAACCTGGTGCAGATGCTGGTGCCGCAGCTGCTGGCCAAGGGCGAGGTGGAGTGGGGATGGCTGGGCGTGAGCATCACCGAGGTCGGCGAGGAGGACCTGCCGCGGCTCAAGCTCCGGGAGCCGAAGGGGGTCCTGATCCGGTCCGTCATGCCCGGCGAGCCGGCCGATCAGGGCGGGGTCAAGCCGAACGACGTGATCATCGCCATGGACGGCACGCCGCTTCAGACCCCGCGCGACCTGCAGCGCGCCGTGGCCTCCACGCCGGTCGGCAAGAAGGTGAAGATCACGCTGCTGCGGGACGGCCAGGAGACGGAGGTCGAGGTGACCATCGGCCGGTACCGGACCGCCGAGGAGCGGCGGTAGCAGGGACTCAGGCCGGGGCCCGGGGCGTCGCCAGCGCGGCCAGGGTGGCCCGGGCCCAGGGCTCGTTCAGGTCCGGCGGTGGCGCGTAGGCCAGGGGCTGGGTGATGCGCAGGCCGCCCTCCCACTCCGCGGCCGCATCCTCCAGGACGTCCTCGACCGCGAGCAGGAAGTAGCCGAGCCCGAAGGGCTCACCGCCCGGGACGGCCAGCGGGCCGTCCACCGCGCGGGTCTTCACGTACACGATCGTGTCCGGCTCCACCACGATCAGCGTGCCCGCCTGACGCTCGACCAGGTTGCGCGCGCTGCGACTCCGCGCCTGGATGACCAGGCCCAGGCTGCCCGCGTCGTGCGCGCGCAGCTCGAGGTAGGACAGCAGCATCGGATGCGGCCGGCCCTGGGCGTCCACCGTGACGAAGGGCAGGGCCACGCCCAGGCGGCCGGGCAGGGCCTGCTGGGAGAATCGCTCCCGCAGGGCGGGCGGCAGCCGGGGCCCGAGGCTCCGCGTCATCCCCGCTCGGGCAGCGCGATCGGCTCGTCCACGAAGACCCGGTAGCGGCGCGGCGTGATCGCCGCGTGGGCGGGGTTCACGTAGACGATCGAGGACTGTCCCCGGACGGCGCGGGGCAGGATCGAGACGCGGATGAAGCTGGTCGGCTCCGTGGCGGAGGCGATGGCGTGCACGGGCTCGACGCCGTCCTCGAACCAGGCGTCGCCGGGCTCCATGACGCGTCCCGGCCGTCCTCCCGCGCGCACCTCGAGCCGCCCGGCGATGAGGCAACGGATCCCGCCGCCCTTGTGGCCGTGGGGGAGCGCCTCGCCGCCCGGGGCGAAGTCCACCCGGTCACAGCGCATGAGGTAGTCCTCGCCCGGCCGGAGCGCGATGGGATGCTCGAGGAGCGGCCGGCTCGCCACGCCCGTCGTCTCCGGCCGGACGGCCGGCGCCCCGCGCAGCTCCCAGCGCAGCACCGTGGCGCCCTCGGGGCCCGCCACGGTCAGGCAGGCGGAGGATCCGTGCCAGGCCTGGTCCGCGGTCAGCTCGGTCCGCCCCGCGGCGTCCGTGATCGCGACCGCCCCGCCGCGCACGTAGAGCACCCGGTTGGCCGGGTCCAGCCGGAGCCGCCCGCCGGGCTCGAAGCGGTCCTCGTGGAGCTGCAGGCGGTGAGGCATCACGGCCCGGGCGAGCGAGGTCGCGGGCGCGCCGGGCCCCGATCAGCCGCCGGCCCGGGGGGCCGGCACGGTCGCTGCCGGCTCCCCGTGCCCGTTCGGCGAGGTGTCGCAGGCCGCGGCGCCGGCGCGGTGGATGGACAGGTCGCGGATGGTCGGCGCCGTGCCGCAGAGCGGGCAGCCCGGGTCGCGCCGCAGCTTCACCTCGCGGAAGCGCATGCCGAGGGCGTCGTAGGTCAGCAGGCGGCCGATCAGCGGCTCGCCGATGCCCAGCAGCAGCTTGACGGCCTCCGTGGCCTGGATCGTTCCGATCACGCCTGGGAGCACGCCCAGGACCCCGGCCTCGCTTCAGGAGGGCACCAGGCCCGGCGGCGGCGGCGTCGGGTACAGGCAGCGGTAGCAGGGCCCCCGGCCGGGGGCGAGCACGGTGGCCATGCCCTCGAACTGGAAGATCGAGCCGTGCACGTTCGTCTTGCCGGCCAGGTAGCAGGCGTCGTTGACCAGGTAGCGCGTCTCGAAGTTGTCCGAGCCGTCCACCACCAGGTCGTAGTCCTTCAGGATGTCCATCACGTTGTCCACGGTGATGCGCGTGGGCAGGGCGAGGATCTCGACGTCCGGGTTCAGGGCCCTGAGGGTGCGGGCGGCCGACTCCACCTTCGGCTTGCCGACGTCGGCCGTGGTGTGCAGGATCTGGCGCTGCAGGTTCGTGAGGTCCACGACGTCGCCGTCCATCACGCCCAGCGTGCCGACGCCTGCCGCCGCCAGGTAGAAGGCCGCGGGAGAGCCCAGGCCGCCGGCTCCGATCAGCAGCACGCGGGCTCGCGCGAGCTTCCGCTGGCCCTTCTCGCCCACCTGGGCCAGCAGGAAGTGCCGGCTGTAGCGCTGGACCTGCTCGGGCGTCCAGGGCTCCTCGCGGACCACCGGGAACCCGGACTGCACCCAGCGCTGGTAGCCGCCCTGCAGGTTAATCACGCGCTGGTAGCCCAGCTCCTTGAGCACCCTGGCCGCCAGCACGGACCGCAGGCCGGTCTGGCAGTAAAGCACGATCGTCTGGGCGGGGTCCGGGGCCGCGCTGGCGATCCGGAACTCGAGGAAGCCCCGGCTGATGTTCGTGGCTGCCTCGATGTGGCCGTCCCGGTACTCGTCCGGGTCGCGGACGTCGATGACGGTGACCGGCTCGCCGGCGTCCAGGCGGCGCTTGAGATCCGCCGGCCCCTCCTCGGGGACGGCCTGCCGGGCCTCGGCGATCATCTCCTTCAGGGTTTTCATGCCGGCAATTTAACCCCCAATTCCGGTCGAGTCAAACGTGAATGCGGCGGATTCGAGCCTGGCCCCGCCGCCGTTATATAGTCGGGGTGGCTCCATGAGGGGCATCATCCTCGCCGGCGGCTCCGGGACGCGGCTGTACCCGCTGACCCTCGCCATGAGCAAGCAGCTCGTGCCCATCTACAACAAGCCGATGGTCTACTACCCCCTGTCCACCCTGATGCTGGCCGGCATCCGGGAGATCCTGGTGATCACCACGCCCCAGGATCAGGCCGCGTTCCAGCGGCTGCTGGGCGAGGGGGCCCACCTGGGCCTGCGCCTGCACTACGCCGTCCAGCCCCGCCCCGAGGGCCTGGCCCAGGCCTTCCTGATCGGCCGCGACTTCGTCGGCATGGATGGCGTCGCGCTGGCGCTGGGGGACAACATCTTCTACGGCCACGGGCTGCCCGACTCCCTGCGGCGCGCCGCCGGGCGATCCGAGGGCGCCACCATCTTCGCCTACTGGGTGCGCGACCCCGGGCGGTACGGCGTCGTCGAGTTCGACCGTGAGGGGCGGGCCATCGGGCTCGAGGAGAAGCCGGCCCGGCCCCGCTCCTCCTGGGCCGTCACCGGCCTCTACTTCTATGACCACCGGGTGGTGGAGATCGCCGAGGGGCTCAAGCCGTCGGCGCGCGGCGAGCTGGAGATCACCGACGTGAACCGGACCTACCTGGAGCTGGGGGCCCTGCACGTCGAGCGCCTGGGGCGGGGCATCGCCTGGCTGGACACCGGCACGCACGAGGCCCTGCTTCAGGCCTCGACGTTCATCCAGACCATCGAGGAGCGGCAGGGGCTGATGGTGGCCTGCGTCGAGGAGATCGCCTACAAGATGGGCTACATCAGCGCCGAGGACGTCCTGCGCATCGCGGCGCCGATGAGGGGCAACCTCTACGGCCAGTACCTGATCCGGCTCGTCGAGGGCGAGGGGTGAGCGCGGAGCCGGCCGGGCGGAGCCCCGTGGAGCTGAGCCCGGACGCCAGGCGCGTCTTCCGCCTGCAGTCCTACGTCCCGGCCGAGAGGATCGACGGCGTCGAGATCGTCGAGCTCCGGCGGCATCACGACGACAGCGGGTCGTTCACGGAGCTCGGGCGCCTGCAGGCCGGCGCCCTGGCCGGGCTGCCGGGCTTCACCGTCCGGCAGGTGAACTACAGCGAGCTGCCGCCGGGCGTCATCAAGGCCTTCCACGTCCACACCCGCCAGACGGACGTCTGGTACGTGCCGCCGGCCGACCGGCTGCTCCTGGTGCTCCTCGACGTGCGCGCCGGCTCGCCCACGGAGGGGCGTCGCCTGCGGCTCATGCTGGGCGACGGCGCCTCCCGGCTCGTCCGCATCCCCCCCGGCGTGGCCCACGGCGTGCGCAACCTGGGGCCGGCCGTGGGCCGGGTGGTCTACTTCGTGGACGAGGAATTCTCGCCCGACCCGCACCGGTGCGACGAGGGCCGGCTGCCCTGGGACTTCGCCGGTCCCGACGTGTGGGACGTCACGCGAGGCTAGCGGGGTGCGCCTGGTCGTCACGGGCGGCGCCGGGTTCATCGGCTCCAACTTCATCCGCCACGTCCTGGCCAGCCATCCGGACGACACCGTCGTGAACCTCGACAAGCTCACCTACGCCGGCAACCTGGCCAACCTGGCCGACGTGGCCGGCTGCCCCCGCTACCGGTTCGTGCAGGGCGACATCTGCGATCCGGAGGTCGTGCGCCAGGTGCTGCCGGGCGCCGATGCGGTGGTCAACTTCGCGGCCGAATCTCACGTGGATCGGTCCCTGGTCGAGCCCGGCGCCTTCCTGCGCACCGACGTCTTCGGCGTGTTCACGCTCCTGGAGGCGGTGCGGGAGCTGCGGATTCCGCGGCTGCTCCACGTCTCCACCGACGAGGTCTACGGCAGCCTGGTCGAGGGCGCCGCGCGCGAGGACAGCCCGCTCCGGCCCTCCAACCCGTACTCGGCCTCCAAGGCGGGCGGGGACCTGCTGGCGCTGGCCTACGTCGCCACCCACCGCCTGCCGGTCCTGATCACCCGCTCCTCGAACAACTTCGGGCCCTACCAGAACCCGGAGAAGGTGATCCCGCTGTTCATCACCAACGCGCTGGACGACGAGCCGCTGCCGCTGTACGGCGACGGCCGGCACGTGCGCGACTGGATCTACGTGCTCGACAACTGCGCGGCGCTGGACCTCGTGCTGCGGCGCGGCCGGGAGGGCGAGGTCTACAACATCGGCGGCGGCCACGAGGTGGAGAACATCGCGCTCACGCGCGCCATCCTCCGGCTGACGGGCAAGCCCGAGAGCCTCATCCGCCCGGTGGCCGACCGCCCCGGACACGACCGGCGCTATGCGCTCGACACCTCCCGCATCCGGGCGCTGGGCTGGACGCCGCGCCACCGCTTCGAGGACGCCCTGGCCGCCACCGTGCGGTGGTACCGCGAGCACGAGTCGTGGTGGCGGCCGCTCAAGTCCGGGGAGTTCCGGGCCTGGTACCGGCGGCACTACGCCGACCGCTGAACGGGGGCGCCATGACGCAACGCGTGAGCCTGCTGCTGATCGTGGTGCTGCTCCTGCCGGCCCCGGCGCCGGCCGTGCCGAGGCCGCCCGCCGTCCGCCTCGACCCGGACGCCGTCGCGGCCGAGCCCTCCCACGTCCGCCGGGTGGCGCCGGCCCTGGTCGGACTCCACGTGCGCGCCGAGGCGGGGACGGCGTCCAGCGAGCGCCTGGGCACGCGGCGCTTCGCCACCGCGGTCGTCTTCGACCCCCGCGGCTACACCGTCACGGTCAGCTACGCGCTGCTGGACGCGCGCGAGATCCGGGCCTGGCTGCGCGACGGGCGGGAGGTGCCGGCCCGGCTCACCGCGCTCGATCTGGAGAGCGGCCTGGCGGTCGTGCAGCTCGAGGGCGGCGGGCCGTGGCCGACGGCGCGCCTGGGCGACTCGGCCGGCGTGAGGGCCGGCACGGTGACGGCCACCGTCAGCGTGGACGAGGACAACGCGCTGGTGCACGTCGCCGGCGGCGTGGCCGCCGTCCGCCGTTCTCCGGCTACTGGGAGTACATGCTGGAGCGCGCCTTCCTGGTCGCCCCCGGCAATCCCTTCTGGGGCGGGGCCGCGGTCGTGGACCTCGCGGGCCGCGTCGTCGCCATCGCCGCCTTCCGCCTGGGCGAGCCGCCCCACGTCAACCTGGCCATCCCCATCGAGCAGTTCCAGCCGGTCAAGGACGAGCTGATCGCGGCCGGGCGCGTCCTCAGCCGCCGGCCCCGGGCCTGGCTGGGCCTGCACACGACGGCCACGCCCGCGGGCGTCGTCGTGGAGGACTTCGCCCCGGCCGGCCCGGCCAGCCGGGCCGGGTTCCACCGCGGGGACCGCATCGTGGCCGTCAACGGCGTGACCGTGCAGACCCAGGAGGAATTCTACCGGCAGCTCTGGAAGCGGCGGCCGGGCGACGTCATCCAGGTGGCCGTCCTGCGCCGGGACCGCCTGCACGTCATCGCCGTCCGGGCCCTCGATCGCTACGACGCGCTCCGCCGGCCCTGAGCCGGGTCCTTTCCCGCCGCCCGCGGGTGCGGTAACGTCGGGGCCATGAAGGGCGCCGCCGACACGTACCACGGCCGCGGGCTGATCGCCGATCCCATCCACCAGTACATCCAGTACACCCGACCGGGCGGCGTCCCCGGCGAGGCCACCGAGCAGGACGTCATCGACACCGCCTGGGTGCAGCGCCTGCGGCGCATCCCGCAGCTGCAGTCGGCCCGCTGGGTGTTCCCGGCCGCCGAGCACAGCCGGTTCCAGCACTCGCTGGGGGTCATGCACCTGGCCGGTCGCCTGGCCCAGCAGCTCTACCCCTCGCTGCGGGCCATCTTCCCCGACGGCCCCTCGGCGCCGCTGCTGGAGGAGCTGCTGCGCATGGCGGGGCTGCTCCACGACGTCGGCCACGGCCCCTTCGGCCACTTCTTCGACGACAACTTCCTGGTCGACTTCGACCTCACCCACGAGCTGGTGGGGCAGCGGATCATCCGGGAGGAGCTGGGCGACCTCATCCGGAACCTGCGGCGAAGCCCCAGCGGCGCCTTCGGCGCCGACGAGCGCATCGACCCGGAGTGGATCTGCTACCTGATGGGGAAGGCCTACACCCAGCCCCAGCAGTCCTATCCGCGATGGCTGCCCTTCCTCAAGCCCCTGCTGTCCGGCGTCTACACGGCCGACAACATGGACTACGTGCTGCGCGACGCCTACATGTGCGGGGTGGCCGTGGGTCCCATCGACGTCGAGCGCATCATCTACTACTCCTTCTTCTCCGAGAAGGGCCTGACGCTGCACCGGGCCGGCCTGGGGGCGTTCATCATGTTCCTGAACGCCCGCTTCTACATGTACACGAACATCTACTACCACCGGACCACCCGCGGCATCGACCTGCACCTCAAGGAGATCTTCCGCGACACGATGCGGCTGGCCTTCCCCTGCGACCTCCGCAAGGAGCTGCACCCCTACCTGCACCTGACGGAGTGGACGCTGCTCGAGGAGGTGGGGCGCTGGCACGACGCCGAGGACCCCGAGCGCCGGGCCCTGGGCGCCGAATGGCGCCAGGTCCTCGACCGGCGGCTCAAGTGGCGCATGGCGCACGAGGTGGTCCTCGACCTCTTCGAGCCGCGCCGGGGCCAGGCCTTCCTCGACGTCGAGACGGTCGAGCGCCGGGTGCGCGCCTTCCTCCCCGCCGGCCTGCGGGAGGTGCCGTTCCGGGTGGACATGGCGCTGCAGGACCCCCGCCCGCTCAACCCCCTCAAGATGGGCGACCGGCAGATCTACGTGTTCGACGCCAGCCGGGGCGACGTGGCGGCCGAGCCGCTGACCGAGCTCCTGAAGTACCTGCCGGGCAAGGTGGCCCAGTGCCGCATCTTCGCGGTGAATCACGATCACGACGCCGAGCTGGCCACCGCCCTGGAGCGCGCCCTCGGCGAGGACCCGCCCGCCATCGCCACCAACGTGTAGCGCTAGGCCTGGCGCCCCTGCAGCCGGGCCAGCAGGAACTGGCGGATGCGCTCGCGCATCTCCTCCGGCATCTCCACGCGGCTGGCGTCGGCGGCCAGGTCCCGCGTGCGGCGGTAGGTGTTGAGGTACGCGACACACGGCGGGCAGTCCCGGAGATGGCGCTCGAGGTCCTGGAGGATCTCCTCGCCGAGCGCGGACTCCAGGTACTCGCCGATCAGCGCGATGGCGTCCCGGCACGTCATGGCGCTGCGCTCAGCGCCGGCTCGCCGGCAAGCTGCCGCCGCGCGGCGGCGACGCGGGCCGGCTCGCCCAGGTCGGTCCACCCGATCCCGCTGACCGGCCGGACGGCCAGCATCCCCGGGCGCCGCTCGAGGACATCCCGGGAGACGTCGATGGCCGGCAGGCCGCCGTACACCCGCCGGGCCGCGGCGTTCTCCCAGGCGGTGCCCAGCCGGGACCGGAGCGGGTCGAACGCGGCCAGGAGCGCGGGCGCGGCGCTGCCGATCAGGTGCAGGAGCGCCCCCGCCCGGGCCACGATGACGAAGCTGTTCCAGAGCCCGCCCCGCGCCTCGGGCGCCGTCGCCACCGCGGCCGGCGGCTTCTCCCAGAACCGCCGCACGCGGCGCAGGGTGCCGGGCCAGGCGCCGGCGAT
>JBBIIW010000057.1:0-11236 GCA_037446305.1 Candidatus Rokuibacteriota bacterium | reverse complement strand
CCCAGGAGCGCCCACCGGAAGCCATCGACCACTCCCGCCATCGGGTTGAGCCCGTACAGCGTCCGCCACGGCTCGGAGAGCAGGCTGCTCGGATAGGCCACCGGCGTCACGAACAGCCAGAACTGGGTCAGGAACGGGACCGTGTACCGCACGTCGCGATACTCGACGTTCAGCGCCGAGAGCCACAGGGCCACGCCGAGCGCCGTCGCGACGGCCAGCAGGACGAACAGCGGGACGAACACCACTCGCGCCGAGAGACCGATCCCGTACCAGGGCATGAGGGCCAGCAGCACGGCGAAGGCCAGCAGGAAGTCGACGACACCCGACAGGACCGAGGCCAGCGGCACCACCAGGCGCGGAAAGTAGACTTTCGTGATCAGGTGTGCACTGCCGACCAGGCTGTTCGAACCGTGGTTGAGGGCGTTGGCGAAGAACGTCCACGGCACCAGCGCGGCGAAGGCGAAGAGCGGGTACGGGACCCCGTCGGAGGGGACCCCGGCCAGGCGGCCGAAGAAGACGGCGAACACCACCATCGTCAGCAGCGGCTGGATGATGGCCCAGGCGGCGCCGAGCACCGTCTGCTTGTAGCGCACCTTCACGTCGCGCCAGACCAGGAAGTACAGCAGCTCCCGGTACTCCCAGAGGTCGCGGAGCTGCAGCGACGCCCAGCCCTGTGACGGCTCGATCGCCACCACCGGCGGTGACGAGGCCCGGTCAACGACTTCGAGCGGCACCCGGGTATCCTCCTGGACCTATATCCGTGCTTCCGTGCCCGCCACCCTACCGGCCCGCCCGTCGTTGTCAAGAGGCCCGTCGGCTCTATAACGCACGGCATAGACCGATATGCCTCTCGGCCTATTGGCCCACCTCCCCGGGCGGGATAGCCTCTCGCGTGCCGCGGTCCATGATCACCCAGGAACTCGAACCACTGCGAGGACGGCCTCGTGCCCGCACCTGACGATCCCGTCCGGAGCAGCCCCGCCCCCAGGGCGGTCGACCTGCGCGACTACCTCAAGGTGCTCTGGAAGCGCCGCTGGATCGTCGCCGCCGTAGCGGTGGTGACGGTCGCCTCCGCCCACACCTTCCTGGCCTTTCAGATCCCCCGGTTCCACGCCTCGGCCACGATCCTCATCGAGCCCGAGGCCCCCAAGGTCGTGAACATCCAGGAGGTCATGTCGGTCGGCGGGAGCTCCGAGGACTACTACACCACTCAGTACAAGCTCATCCAGAGCCGCCCGCTCGTCGAGGCCGTCATCGAGCGGCTGCGATTGAAGGAGCGGATCCCGGGCGTCGGCGGCGCCGCGGACCCGTACTTCGCCTTCCTCGCCTCCCTGAAGGTGACCCCGGTCAAGAACACCCGGCTCGTCCAGGTGGTCTTCGAGAGCCCTGATCCCAAGCTGGCGGCCGAGGTAGCCAATGCGGTGGCGGCCGAGTACGTGAACCACAACCTGGAAGTCAAGCAGCGGGGAGCTCGCGAGGCCATGGCCTGGCTGAGCGAACAGCTGGCCGGGCTGCGGACCCAGACCCAGCAGTCGGCCCGGGCGCTGCAGACCTACCAGGCCAAGGCCGATCTGCTCGGCATCCAGGAGCAGCGCCAGATCACGCAGCAGCGGATCATCGACCTCAATCGCGCCCACCAGGAGGCCCAGACCCAGCGGATGGCCATCGAGTCCAAGCTGCGGGAGCTGTCCCGGGTGGCCCGCGATCCGGCGGCCGCCGAGACGATCTTCATCGTCGCCGACGATCCGCTCATCCGGAAGCTGAAGACCGACCTCTCGGACCTCCTGAGCGAGCGCTCCAAGCTGTCACAGATCTACATGCCGAAGCACCCCGATCTGCTCCAGCTGGACGCCCAGATCAAGCAGGTCAACCAGCGGTTGCAGGGCGAGATCCAGAAGATGCTGCGCGCCGTGGAGACCGAGTACAAGGTGGCCAGGGCCCGGGAGGAAGCCCTCCTGGCCAGCGTCAACGACCTCCGCCGCGAGGCACGTGCGCTGAATGAGCGGGAGGCCCAGGCGCTCGCCCTGCAGCGCGAGAAGGAGTCCACCGAGGAACTCCACGCCGCGGTCCTGAAGCGACTCAAGGAAACGGGGATGGCCACCGCGCTGGAGGCCAACAACGTCCGCATCGTGGAACCGGCGACCCCGCCCACCCATCCGGCGCGGCCGCGGACCCAGCTCATCCGGATCCTGAGCGTCGTGGCCGGCCTGGGACTGGGCGTGGGCGTGGCCTTCCTGGCCGAGTCCCTCGACAACCGCATCCGCTCGGTGGAGGACGTCGAGCGCCTCGTGGGCCTGCCCATCCTCGGGATCGTGCCGGCCTTCAAGCGCGACGGGTAGCCGGTGGCCAGGACAGAGCCGCTCAGCGCGCCCGCCGATGGCGTCTACCTGCGCTTCTTCGGGCTGGCCGAGCGGCCCTTCAACCTCACGCCGGACCCGAAGTTCCTCGTCCTCACGCCCGGCCATCGGGAAGCCCTGGCCCAGCTCGTCTACGGCGTTCAGGAGCGCAAGGGATTCATCCTGCTCACCGGCGAGGTGGGGACGGGCAAGACCACACTCCTGCGCACGCTCCTGACGCGGCTGGACGCCAAGACCGACGTCGCCTACGTCATCAACTCCGGCCTGCCCTTCGACGACATCCTGGAGTACGTCCTGGCCGACCTGGGCGTCACCGCCCCGGGTACCAGCCGCGCCCAACGCCTGATGGCGCTGAACCGGGCCCTCATCGAGCGCCGGCGGGCGGGCGTGAACACGGTGATCATCATCGACGAGGCGCAGCACCTCGACGTGGAGACGCTGGAGCAGCTCCGGCTCCTCTCGAACTTCGAGACCGCCTCCGACAAGCTGCTCCAGATCGTCCTGGCCGGGCAGCCGGAGCTGCGGGCCAAGCTGCTCCGGCCCGAGCTGCGGCAGCTCCGGCAGCGGGTCGGGCTGCGCTGCACTCTCACGCCGCTGGACGCCGCCCAGGTCGAGGAGTACATCGTCAGCCACCTCCGGGTGGCCGGCGCCCGGCACCGGCAGCTGTTCAGCCTCTCGGCCATCCGCCGGATCGCCGACTACTCGCGCGGCATTCCCCGCGTCATCAACCTGATCTGCGACCACAGCCTGCTCATCGGGTACGCGAACCAGGTCCGCCGGATCGACGTGGACATCGTGAGCCGGGCCATCGAGTACCTCGAGGAGAGCGGCACCGACGTGCGCGGCGCCCGCCCGGCGAGGTTCCGCCCCCTCCAGGCGGCCCGCTACGCGGGCGTGTTCGCGGCCGGGGGTGTGGCGGCCATCGTGCTGGCAGCGCTCTCCGGTTATGCCGCCAGCGTCAACGGCATTTCGAACGGTCTGCTGGAGTCGGTGTTCGATTTCCTGCACCGTCTCTATCTCTGGTGGGCCCCATGAGCGAGTTCTTCAAGGCTCTCGAGCAGGCGGAGCGCGATCGGCGCCGTCAGCAGGCCGACCCAGCCTCCGTGTCGGCACCGGAACCCGAGGAGGACGTCGCCGAGCCGGTGCCGGGACGGACGTCGCCGGTGGCGCCGGCAACCCCCGCGTCCACTCCGGCCGCGGCGGCGCCCCCGCCGCGAGAGACCGGGCCGGCTCGGCACATGCAGAACGGCGTCCCGGTGCTGATCTCGCTGTTCGAGCCGACCTCGGTGGCGGCCGAGGCGTACCGGACCCTGCGGACCAACCTGGAGCTCGCCCCGACCGACAGGCCCTACCGGAACATCGCCGTGACCTCGCCCGCCGCCGGTGCCGGCAAGTCCACGACGGCCGCCAACCTGGCCGTGGTCGCGGCCCAGGCCGGCCGCCGGGTCTGCCTGGTGGACGCTGACTTCTGGCGGCCGGTCCTCCACGAGGTCTTCGACCTCCCGAACACGGAGGGCTTGACGGCGGCGCTCGAAGGCCGGATGCGTCTGCCCGAGGCAGCCCAGGAGACCGGGGTGGACAACCTCTCCGTGGTCGTCTCCGGGCAGCACGGCGAGGGTCTGGGCCACCACCTGTTCACGTCGGAGCGGCTCCGGCCCATCCTGCAGGACGGCGCCGGCCACTTCGACCTCGTCATCTACGATACGCCGCCGGTGATCTCCGTCGCCGAGTCGGTCCACGTCGCCGCACTCTGTGACGGGGTGATCCTGGTGGTACGGTACGGGGCGGTCCCGCCCGCGGTACTGCGGCGAGCCGTGAAGCAGATCGGCCAGGTGAACGGCCGCATCCTGGGCGTCCTCCTGAACCATGTGAATCTCGGGGGAGGCGACGACGATGTGTACCGCTATTACCGGGGTTACTACGCCGAGCAGCGGAAGCGCTAGCCGGGGGGGCCCGGCCGGAGCGCGGCCACGATGAGTGCCGTGACCCGCCCGCCGGAGCTGCAGCTCGAGGATCCAGCCGCGGGCGATCGGCACCCCGCCGGGGACACCGTGTCCAGCGACCTCATCACGCTGGTGCTCGCGGCGCACCACCCGCTGATCCTCAACGGCCTCCGCCACCTGTTCGAGCACGAGCAGGGCTGCGCCGTCCTCGCCACCTGCGCGGATGCGGCGGCCGCGCTGGAGGCCGTGCGTTCCCGCCGCCCGGCCATCCTCCTCATCGACGCCGAGCTGCCCGCCAGCGGGGCCGTGATGGTGCTCGGCGAGATCAGGCGCGCCCAGCTCCCGACCCAGGTGGTCGTGCTGGCGGCCGCTCCCGACGACCCCCAGGCCCTGGACGCGCTGCGGCTCGGCGCCCAGGGCGTGGTGCTGAAGGAGATGTCGCCGGAGGCCGTCATCCGCTGCGTCCGGAGGGTCCACGCGCGCGAGCCCTGGGCCGAGCGGACGGCGGTGGAGCCGGCCCTGACCAAGCTGCTCGGGCAGGAGATGGCGCTGCGTCAGCTCGGCCGCGGCCTGACCCGCCGCGAAACCGAGGTCGTCCGACTCGCCATCCGCGGCGTGCCGACCAAGGAGATCGCCGCCCTGCTGTCGGTCCGCCAGGGCACGGTCAAGGTGCACCTGCACAACATCTACGACAAGCTCCAGGTGGACGGCCGGCTGGGCCTGATCCTCTTCGCCCGGAGGTATGGGCTGGTGTAGCGCCCGCCCCTACGCCAGCGCCTTCTCCTTCAGGTACAGCAGCAGGGCCAGGCGCCCGTCCACCTGCAGCCGCTCGTAGATGGCGTGGAGGTGGTTCTTGATCGTCCCCTCCGACACGCCCAGCCGCTGCGCCAGCTCCTTGTTGCTCAGCCCGCTGACGGCGGCCCGGGCCACCTCCACCTGCCGGCGGGTGAGACCGTCCAGCGCCGGCAGCCGGGCCGCCCGGTCGCCGGCCGGGGTGGCCAGCGCGGGGTCCATCCACTTCCGCCCGGCGTGGACCTCGCGGATGCAGCGCACCAGCAGTCGGGGATCCACATTCTTGTAGACGACGCCCGGCACGCCGAGGCTCAGCGCCTCCTGGACCTGCTGGTTGTCGGTCGTGGCCAGGAACACCACCCGCGTCTCGGGACTGGCCCGGCGGGCGTGCTTGACGATGGCCAGCCCGTCCATGACCGGCATGTCCTGGTCGATCACCAGGATGTCCGGCCGGTAGGCACTGATGGCCCGCACGGCCTCGTAGGCCTCCGCGCAGCGGGCGACGACCATGAAGTCCGGCTCCCGGGCGAACAGGCTGTCCAGCCCGGCCAGCGTGATGGGGTGGTCGTCGGCGATGACGATGGAGATGCGGGATCCGTTGAAGCGGCGCGGTCCCGCCGCCGTGGCCGTCACGGCCGCGTGCCCGTTGCCGCGGGCGAGGGTCTCGCTGCGGCTGCCGTTCGCGGTCTCGGTTGCGTTCATCGTGTCAGCTCTCCGTCTGATCCTCGTGTTCATCATGGCTTCGACCCGTCCCTGAGATCCGTCATAGCGCCCCTCGGCCCTCCATAGCCCAATCGTCATTGCTCGATCGCCGGCGCAGGCCGTCGCCGTCCGCGCGCCAGCCCGGCTGCGGCGCGAAGGCCCGCCCGCGCGTGAGCCCCACCTGCTTCATCTTGTAGAGCAGCGCCCGGTAGCTGATGCGGAGCGCCTTCGCGGCCCGCACCCGGTTCCAGGCCGTCTCCTCGAGCACCGCCCAGATGGCATCGCGCTCGGCGGCCAGCGCGGCCTTGCGGCCGATGTCCTTGAGCGACAGGTCCGGCCCCCGGCGCCCGAGCGGCCCGCTCCGCTCCGGCGTCTCGGCCGGGGCGGCCCGCTCGGGCTCGCGGACACGGGTCAGGAAGGGGTCGCCGAGGACGATCATGCGCTTGATGAGGTTCTCCAGCTCCCGCACGTTGCCGGGATAGCGGCCCTGGACCAGCCGTTCCACGACCGGCGGCGGCACCACGAAGCCCTCGCGGCGGAAGAGCCGCGAGTAGACCTTGACGAAATACTCGATGAGGAGCGGGATCTCCTCGGTACGCTCGCGCAGCGGCGGCACCGCGATCTGGATCACGTTCAGGCGGTAGTAGAGGTCCTCCCGGAAGCGGCCCTCGGCCACCGCCCGCTCCAGGTCCTGGTTGGTGGCGGCGATGACCCGGACGTCCACCTTCAGCGATGCCCGGCCGCCCACCCGCGAGAAGTCGCCGTCCTGCAGGACGTGCAGGAGCTTGGCCTGCAGGGCCGGGTGCAGGTCGCCGATCTCGTCGAGGAAGATCGTGCCCCGGTGGGCCTCCTCGAACTTGCCGATCTTCAGCCGGTGGGCGCCGGTGAAGGCGCCGCGCTCGTGACCGAACAGCTCGGTCTCCAGCAGCTCGCGCGGCACGGCCGCGCAGTTGACCTTCACGAAGGGCCCCGGGCGGCGCGCGGACAGGTGGTGGATGGCGCGGGCCACCACGTCCTTGCCGGTCCCGGTCTCGCCCGTCACCAGCACCGTGATGTCCACCCGGGCCGCCTCGCGGATGATCTCGAGCACCTCGCGCATGCGGGGGCTGCGCCAGAGCTCGATCTCGCGACGGATGCGGGCCGGACCCGGGAGGGAGGCCGCGCCGGCGGGGGTGACAGGGGCGACCCCCTGAATGGCCTGGTCCAGCTGGACCTCGGTGAACGGCTTCGTCACGATCGCATCCACGACCAGCGCGATCGCCTCCCCGTCCCGGCCGTCCACGGGGTCGACGAGGCCGATGATGCAACCCGGGTCCCCGCCCTGCCGGCGCAGCCGGGGGACCAGGTCGGGCCCGCCCGAGCCGTTCAGGTCCAGGAGCGTGAACCGGAAGTCCTGCTGCGCCAGAGGCTCGAGCGCCTCGCCGATCGAGGTCGCCAGCACGCACTCGAAGCCGCGGCCCCGGAGGAAGGCGGCCAGGTTTTCCCCCAGCTCGGGATCGGGTTCGACGACGAGGACCTTGTCTTCCACGGTTCGGTGCCCTCTGCGGTCATGACACGGGGGCAAGTGACATGCCAGAGGTGCAGGATCTACATCGTGGTTGGGGAACTCGCTGAAAAATCGTCGCCCGTCTGGCGACGTTTCTGCGAGGGTGTAAACGAAAGTTTACAGAATCGCTGGGGGTCGGGTCAGAGGTGTCTCGCTCACTTTACAACCGCTCGGCACCGATCTGTGGAGTTCGGGACCCAGTGTGCAAGAAAGTTCACAGCTCGCGCTGATGAGGGTGCACCCCCGTCGGCGGCACCAGCCCGCACTCCGCGATCTTGTTCAGCAGCGTCTTGTAGCTGACCCGCAGGATCCTGGCCGCCTCGCTCCGGTTCCAGCCCACCCGCTCCAGCACTTCCGCCAGCGCCTTGCGCTCCGCCTCCCGCGCCCCGCGCCGGGCGATGTCCCGAAGGCTGTCCGTCGAGGGCTCGGGCCGGGCCGGAACGCCTCGCCGGCGGCCGGGGAAGCCGGCGGCGCGGAGAGCCGACCGGAAGGCTTCCTCGCCGTGGGTCAGGACGACCATGCGCCGGATGGCGTTCTCCAGCTCCCGGACGTTGCCCGGCCACGGGTGCTGCTCGAGCAGGGCGAGGGTGTCGGGATCCAGCCGCTTGCTCTTGCCGTACTGGGCGTTGAACCGCTCCAGGAAGTAGGCGATGAGCCCGGGAATCTCCTCGGGTCGCTCGCGCAGGGGGGGAACCCGGATCTCCACCACGTTGAGGCGGTAGTAGAGGTCCTCCCGGAACTCCTGGCGGGCGATGGCCCGCTCCAGGTCGCGGTTGGTGGCGGCGATGATCCGCACGTCCACGCTGATCGGGGCCCGCCCCCCGACCCGGGAGAATTTCAGGTCCTGCAGGACGTGCAGGAGCTTGGCCTGCACGCCGCGCGGCAGCTCGCCGATCTCGTCCAGGTAGAGGGTGCCCCGGTTGGCGTACTCGACCTGCCCGAGCTTGCGCCGGTAGGCCCCGGTGAACGCGCCCCGCTCGTGGCCGAACAGCTCGGACTCCAGCAGCTCGGTCGGCAGCGCCGCGCAGTTGACCTTGACGAAGGGCCGGGCGTGGCGGGCCGAGGCGGCGTGGATCGCCCGGGCGACCAGGTCCTTCCCCACCCCGCTCTCCCCGCGGATGAGCACGGTGGTGTCGGTGTCGGCGATGTTCTCGACCATCTCCCGGATCGCGCGCATCGCCGCGCTGCCGCTGAGTAGAGGGGCGAACGTCTCCAGGTACTCACGGGGCGCTGCGATGGCGATGTCCCCCCTCGGTTCCCGGACAGGCCCTGCTCGGTGCACGCCCCGCGGACGCCGCCGGCGGGGGCTCCAAACTCTACCATCCCGGTTGGTACTTGAAAAGGCGCCGAAAGTAATGTTGGAATGCGCCGGCCCGCCTGCCTGGCGGCGGCCGACCGGAGGAAGGCAATGAAGATCTTGCTCGTCGAGGACGATGTGCCGGTGGCCGCCCTCCTGGCGGATGCCCTCGAGCAGGACGGGCACGAGACCACGGTGACCCACAGCGGCGAGGAAGCCCTCCGGTGCCTGCGCGAGGAGCGGCCGGACGCCGTCTTCCTGGACCTCGTCCTGCCGGGCATGAGCGGGATCGCCGTGCTCCAGCGCATTCGCGGGCTCGATCAGCGCCTGCCGGTGATCCTGATCACCGGGCACCCGGAGCTGGGCCATGTCGAGGAAGCGCGCCGGCTCGGGGTGACGGAGGTGATCGAGAAGCCGTTCATCCTGAAGAACTACACGGACGCCCTCTCCCGGGCGGCCGGCGCCTAGCTAGCGGCCGGCCGCCAGGTAGAGCCGCTCTCCCCCCGCCTCCTGGGCGCGCCGCATCAGCCCCCGGGCCTGCTCCAGGACTTCCCTCGGTCCGGCCGCCGTCTGCGGATAGGCGGCGCCGCCCGCGCTCCAGCGAAGGCTGGCCCCCGGGGCCAGGAAGCCCTGCAGGTGCTCGGTGAGGCGGTGGACGATCGCCGGCAGGGCCTCGATCTCGGCGTGGACGAGAAGCAGCGTGAGCGTGGAGGGGGGCGACTCCAGCACGACGTCGGTCGCGCGGATGTGGTCGAGCACGCGTGGCGCCAGGGGAGGCAAGGTGCCGCCCTCGGCCGCGGCCGAAAGGCAGACTACCGACACCGAGTACTGCAGTCGCCGCGATTTCACGACCTCGTGGGCCAGCAGGAAGTCGAAGAGAGGCTCCTCGACGATGCGGTTCAGCAGGGGCACGAGCCCCCGGTCAGGGCGGCCCATGGCGATCGGCAGTCCGCTCATCCAGGCATGGGATAGTCGGCAAGTTTCACGCCAGGATGGCTCGACTGGCAACCGATTGATTTTCCAGATCCGGGCGCGCGCAGCCGCGTCAAACGACTTTACAATTAGGCAAACTCTTGCACAGGTGGGAAGGGGGATGGTGGAGGCGGTGGGAATCGAACCCACGTCCGGAAACCCTCAGCCGCAGGCGTCTACGCCGATAGCCGGCCTATCTTCCTGCGCTCTCGCCTCGCGGCCCTCCAGCCGGCAGGCAGGACCGCGAGACCAGCCTCATGCGTCTCGCTCCTCCCCCGAGGCCAGGTTCGGAGCCAGCCGCCGGTGTATGACGCCCGTTCCCAGACCCCGTCGGCCCGGTCTGGCGGGCGCTGGCGGGTGTTAGGCCGCCAGGGCTAGCTGAGTGTCGGCAGCTATACCGTTCTCTCTTATTAACGAGGGGAGAGAAACCTCGAGGCGCAGCCTGGGCCTCACTGATCCCCGTCGAGACCTGTCGCCCCCGTTCGCTGCGGGTTCCAGTTCCAAGTGTACCACCCCGGTCACCAGTCGCCACGCCGCCCCGCCCGGACGGCCCGGTCCATCTCCCGCCGCACCTCCCGCTCCCGGAGGGCCGAGCGCTTGTCGTGCAGCTTCTTGCCCCGGGCCAGGCCCAGCTCGAGCTTGGCCCGCCCGCCCTTGAAGTAGATGCGCAGCGGCACCAGGGTGAGCCCCCGCTCGGCCACCTTGCCGGCCAGCCGGGCGATCTCCCGCCGGTGCAGGAGGAGCTTGCGGTCCCGGTCCGGGTCGTGGTTGGCGTCGGTGCCGTGGCTGTAGGGGCTGATGTGGCAGCCCACCAGCCAGGCCTCGCCGTTCCGGACGGTGGCGTACGCGTCGCGGAAGTTGACCTGCCCGTCCCGGAGCGCCTTGACCTCGGTGCCCCGGAGCACGAGGCCCGCCTCCACCACCTCCAGGATGTCGTACTCGTGGCGGGCCCGCCGGTTGGTGGCGACCGTGCGGTCGCCCGCCGCTTGACTGCTCATCGCCGGAGGGTATCATGAACGACTGCTGCCGGGCCGAAGTGGCGGAATTGGCAGACGCGCTAGATTCAGGGTCTAGTGCCCGCAAGGGTGTGGGGGTTCGAGTCCCCCCTTCGGCACCAGTCAGTCCCTCTTCATGAAACCTCGCCCCCGTAGTTCGCGAACGTCACGACAGCCCCGTCGCGCCGCCTCCACTTCTCGAGGACGAAGGAGCGCCAGAACCTAGGCCGCCCGCCTGGCCTTCCGCCCGTGGGTGGCCGACAGGTGCCGGCCGAGGTTCATCGGCAGCGCGAACTTCCGGTCGCACTTCGGACACGCCAGCCGCCGGCGGCGGGACGCCGCGACGGCTCCCGACCGCCGGCCCGGGCGGCCGTTCGAGCGATCGCTCGCGGTCTCGCCCTCCACCTCCTGCAGCACGCGGTTGAGCTCGGTCAGCAGGCGCGTGGTCCGAGCCGCGAGCGTCTGAGCCTTGCGGAGCATTCGACGGGACATTCATTGGCCTCCGAATGGGGATGAATGAGTATATACCTGCATTCGCCTCCGCGGTGATTGCCTGAGGCCGCAATGGGCTAGGCCGGGAGGCGCTCGACCGCGACGGCGCGGCCGAGCCGGGCCGCCCGGGCGGCGGCCTC